>CAYGBY010000023.1:0-28665 GCA_964348115.1 uncultured Pseudomonadales bacterium | reverse complement strand
GAGAAAAAACGGCTCCCGGCAGGGCCAACCCAGATAGTGCTAACAGGCCCTAGTTCAATCCTCCTATTGTAATATGCGTCTAACCGCTTGTTCTGCGTGTCGTTTGCCTCGATTGCCTTTGCTTCTATTTCAAGCTTGGCGCGTTCGATTTCGACGATTTACCTCGCTAGGCCGCTCTCTTACGGCGGAAGCCCCCGCTGCGGAGCGGGTGGGTCGTGCGCGTCGCTCATATCGAGCGATAATCAACAGAGCGGGTCATTTCCCTGAGACGTGAGCGAAGCAGAAAGCTCTTGGGAAAAGTGCGGACTACGAATCCCTTCCCATAAGGGGAATTCTGCACTTTCGTTATTGTTTCCGCACTCTTGTTGCCGCTGCTGATCCGCTCCGCCGCATCCACTGCATCCTCGTAGGATTCGTAGACTGCCTGTCCGTTGGGCATGGGCAAAACTCCAAACTCATGGGCGAATGATCAATATACAACCACCAGACCCAAGCCGGCAATCAATCGGTGCAGTGACAGGCCCTAAACGCCCGTGACGGGGGCGAGCAGGCTCTCGACGCCGGTGTGTTCCGGCAACGCGGCCACCGCCTGCATCAGGCGTTCGGCCCGGGACTGGTCCGCATAGACGCTGGCTAGGCAGGAACGCACCTTGGCGTGGCGCTCTGCTTCGCCAAGGGGATGTTGCGGAGCGCCCAATAGGTGGTCGATCTGTTGGGTGCGGGTGGCGCCGTCCCGCAGTTCCGCGGTGAGGGCCTGCGGAGTGAAGGCCGCCGGATCCTGCACATCGTTGCGCTGCGCGGCAAAGCGCTGGGCAAGCTGCAGCAACTGGCCGTCCTGCAGCATGGCGGCGGCGAAGTGCTCAAGGCCCACGGCCCCGTAGGTCAAGGCCACCGCCCCAACGTAGGGGAAGCACAGGCGGGCGTAATTGACGTCCATCCCGGCCTTGGCCGGCCGGATGACTAGCTGGTGGATAAGCGGCGGGGCGGATAGCTCCATGCGCAGCAAATTGCTGGGGGTCACGCCCTGCCGCCGCAGCTTCAGCACCCCTTCAATGCCGCCGTGGGTGGCCCGGCCGCTGGGATGGGGCTTGTGGCTTAGTTCCGTAACCCGCCACGGGTTGCCTAGGGCATCCGCTAAGCCGGATGTGCTCCAGCGCCGTTCAAAGAGCGGCAAGTAGCCGTAGCGGCCCTCAAGCGCATTCAATGGGGCGGGAATGTCGGCTGCGGCCAAGTCCGCCGCCACCCAACCGGCCCGCGCCGCGTTGCCCAACTGCACCGGCAAGGTGGGCTTGCCTTCCTCGTGGGCCTGCATGGTGCCCGCCGCCCCGGATAGGGCGTGGCCGAAGCACAGGCGCAACCGTCTGGCGCCAAAGCCACGCAGTGCGCCCACGGCCACGGCGGCGCCAAACACACCGGTTGTGGCTGGGCGAAAGAAGGTCAGGGGCGACTTGGCGGCCAGGCCCAGCACGGCAGCCACCTCCACGCCCAAGGCTAGGCTCGTGATGAACCGTTTCCCGCCCACGGGTCTGTGCGCCTGTTCAGCCTCCGCCAAGGCCGCCGCGGACACAGCCGTCATTACATGGGCCACGGCAGGCTCATGTACGCAGTCGAATTCCTGGCAGTGCATCTGGTAGGCGTTCAGGAAGGCGGCGCTGGGCGCGGGCAGGCGCAGCGCATCCCCCAAAACCCCAGCGGCCTCGCCCCGGCCCCAACGCACCGCCGTTCCAGCCACCGCATCGCGAAGGGGGCTGCGGCGACCGGCCACGCCCACGGCCAAGCTGTCCAATAGGAAAGTCTGCACCGCCGCAACCGCCGCCGGCGGCAGCTGCGCAAACTGGGTTGTGGCGGCAAGTTGAACTAGCGCTTCAAGCATCGGCCCACCGCCCCGCTACGCCTGCCCCCAGCCAGAAGCGGCAACCCCATGGCGATCTGGTTCCCGCTGCAAGACGTCGTGCTGTTGGCTGAAGGCAGGACCATAACCATCTATATCGGGCTTCGCCAAGGGCTAGGGAACCTCTGAACAAGTCCCGGAAGCCCAGAGGAGCCTAAAGGGCGGGATGGCAAGGCGCGGCGAAGCCGTGTGGCTTGCCCACCACACAATGAGCCGCAACACAGCCAGCGCGCCCTTTAGGCCCTCCCGAAGGGCGCCCCGCGGCGGCGGACTGTGGAATCCCCGCCGCGGCTGCGGGTCGCCTTCCCATGGCTGCGACACCATCTCCGGCTGCTGAGAGCGGGGCGCTGGGCGAGCGCGACTTGTTCAGAGGTTCCCTAGCAGACGACTTTGAGATGGACTTGTGGCTGAAGGACTGGCTCTGCACCGCCAAGCAGTGAGCGCCTGCGAAGCGCGGTCGCGCAAGGGAGGGGTCACGAAGGCTCATGTTGGATTGCATCCTTGGGCGCACTTGCGGGACAGCACACTAGATCACGCCCTTGGCCTTGAGGCTGGCCAGCCGTTGCTGATCCATCCCCAGGGATGCGCCGATTTCGGTGGAGTGCTGGCCGTAGTCCGGGATTTCCAGATTTGGTTGCGCGGGCTCCCAGGCATACTTGATGGGCACGCCGATGTGGCGGTTGCCGCGGGCGTCGGTGAGCAGCATCCCGCGCTGCAGTGTGTGGGGATCCGCAAAAGCGTCCTTCAGGGAGCGCACTGCGGCCCAGCAACAATCCACTGGGGCCAGAAATGCCTCCCAATGGGGGCGGGTGCGCTTCATGAACTCCGTTTTGAAGAAGGCGCGCAGGGGCGCCTGCCCCGGCCCGGGCTCGACCTCGGCGTAGGGCAGCAAGTCCAGCCGGGCGAAAGCGGCCAGCAGGTTGCGGGCGAACTTGACTTCGGAGCCGCCCAGCACGATGAACTCGCCATCCTGGGTTTCGTAGATGTTGTACATGGCGGCCCCGCCAAAGGAGCGCATGCGCTTGGGCTGCGGATGCGCATCCTCGGCAAATACCGGGCCTGTGACGTTGGGCGTCCAGGCCAGCAGGGCGTCGTACATGGCCAGATCGATGTAGTCCCCCTGCCCCGTCCGCGCCCGCCGCAACAGGGCCATCAGCACTGCGGACATGGCCATAAGGGAGGCGATGGCGTCCGCCGCCGGCATGTTGGGCGCCGCAGGCTTATCGTCCTCCAGGCCCCGGTTCAGCGCCGCCAATCCGGCCAGCGCCTGCACCGTAAGGTCATGGGCGGGTTTGTCCCGCAATGGGCCATCCTGCCCAAAAGCGGAGATGGCGCAATAGACCAAGCGTGGGTTCAGGCGGTTCAGGGTCTCATAGTCGACGCCTAGGCGCCGTGCGACCCCCGGCCGGAAGGCCTCCACCAGCACGTCGGCGGTTTCCGCCAACGCATGGAAAAAGCGGCGCCCGCCTGCGTCCTTAAGGTTGATCTTCAGGCTGCGTTTGCCCCGGGCGATGTTGCGGAACCACACGGAGACGCCCTCAGCGTCCCGGTAGCCAACCTGCCGCGTGGGTTCGCCGACGCCGTTGGCCGGCTCCACCATGATCACGTCAGCGCCGTGGTCCGCCAACATCATGGTCATGTGCGGACCAGGCAGGAAGGCGGAAAGGTCCAGCACCCGGATGCCGGCAAGCTTCACGGCGGCGGTGCGGCGGCGTTCAGGTCAGGGAAATTCGTCATCGTGCTCGCCTAGCAGGGGGGCGCGACGGTTGCCGCCGCGTTGCCCGTTCACCCGAATGGGGCTGGACAACATGCGCAGTCCAGCGGCCCGCTCAGGGTGCGGCACGGTGTTGAGCATGCCCACCGCAGCGGCGAAGGGGTTGTCCAGGGCGGCGGCGATGTCGTGCACCGGCGCTACCGGCACGGCGCCTCGCAGCAACTGCACCCAATGGGCCGTGGTGGCTTGGGTCAGCGTGCCCTCCAGTTCCGCCTGCAGTGCCTCCTGGTGGGCCAGACGGGCGGGCGGGTCACGGAAGCGTTCATCATCCAGCAGTTCGGGGCGCTGCAGGGCTTCGCACAACAGCCGCCAGAACTTCGGCGTCTGCGCCATTACGAACAGCCAGCCGTCCTGGGTTCGAAACAGTTGGCTGGGCACGATGCTCGGATGGGATGAGCGGTGCTTGCGCTGGGTTTGCAAGCCTTCATTCAAGTACCAAACCGCAGGATAGGACAGCTGGTGCAGGGCCACATCGTAAAGCGACAGGTCAAGGTCGCAGCCCTCCCCGGTTTGCCGGGCGCGCAGCACCGCGGACACCAGTGACAGCGCGGTCAGCGCCCCGGTCATGAAGTCCACCATGGATAGGCCGAAGCGGGCCGGTGGGCCGCCCGGCTCCCCGGTCAGGTGCATGAAGCCGCATTCGGCCTGCATCAGGTAGTCGTAGCCCGGCCAGTTGGCTCGCGGGTTGTCGCGTCCGTAGGCGGAGAGGTGCGCGCACACGATGGCCGGGTTTAGCGGGGCCAAGTCCTGGTGGCGGATGGCCAGCTTCTCCGGCTGGTCGCCGCGCAGGTTGTTGGCCACGGCGTCCGCGTCCCGCACCATGCGTTCAAAGCGGGCGCGGCCTTGGGGAGACTTCAGGTCCAGGTTGACGCTCTTCTTGCCGCGGCTGAAAGTCTGGTGGAACTGGCTGTCCCCTTCGCCGAGCAGGTAGGGGCCGACGGAGCGGGAGTAGTCCCCGCCTGTTGCGCCGTTCTCAAGCTTGATGACCTCCGCGCCCAGATCCGCCAGCAGTTGGGCGCCGTAGGGTCCGGCCCCGTAGTGCTCGATGCTGAGCACGCGAACCCCCTCCAGCAGCGCCATCAGACGGGGTTCCGCTCGATGAGCTGGCGCGCGATGATGATGCGCTGCATCTCGTTGGTGCCTTCGCCGATGCACATCAGGGGAGCGTCGCGGTACAGGCGCTCCACCGGGTACTCCTTGGAGTAGCCGTAGCCGCCGTGAATGCGCATCGCCTCCAAAGCGTTCTCCACCGCGCTTTCGGAGGCGAAGTATTTCGCCATGCCGGCCTCCATGTCGCAGCGCTCGCCGGCGTCATAGGCGCGCGCGGCGTCCAGGGTAAGCAGCTCCGCGGCGCGGGTGCGGGTGGCCATCTCCCCCAGCTTGAGCTGTATGGCTTGGTGCTGGCTGATGGGCTTGCCGAAGGTTTGCCGGCTTTGCGCGTAGGCTGCGGCCTCCTGCAGGGCGCGGCGGGCGATGCCCACGGAGCGGGCGGCCACGTTGATGCGGCCCAGCTCCAGGCCGCCCACCGCCATGTAGAAGCCTTTGCCGGTCTCTCCGCCCACTAGGTGGCGCTTGGCGTCCAGAACGTAGTTTTCGAAGATCAGTTCCGCGGAATCTATGCCCTTGTAGCCCAGCTTCTCGAGCTTGCGTCCGGTGCGGAAGCCGGCATATAGCTGGCCGGTGTCCGGATCAGCCTTGGGGGCGATGAACATGGACATGCCCCGGCGGGGCGGACTGGCCTGTGGGTCCGTCTTCACCAGCAGGGCCACGGCGCCGCCTTCAATGCCGTTGCTAATCCAGGTCTTCACGCCGTCGATGGCGAAGGCCTGCCCCTGCCGGGTGGCGCGGGTGCGGATGCCCTGCAGGTCCGTGCCGGCGTTGGGCTCGGTGAGGGCCAGGGCGCCGCGGATCTCGCCGCTGACGAACTTCGGCAGCCAATAGTCTTTCTGCAAGTCCGTGCCGTGCTTCTCCACGATGCGGGCCATCATCAGGTGGGAGTTGAAGATGCCGGCCAAGGACATCCACTGCTCCGATATCAGGGTGACAATCTTGGCGTAGGTGCTGGCGCTAAGGCCCATGCCCCCGTGCGCTTCGGAAATGGTGGCGCCGAACAGGCCCAACGCCTTCATCTGCTCCACTAGGGCATGGGGGTAGGTGTCGTCATGCTCCATCTGCGCGGCGCAGGGCTTCACCTCCTGGTCCACCCACTTGCCGATGGCGTCCAGGATCACCCGCTCGTCGGCGTCGCGGTCGCTGCGCTGTTCCTGCCTCATGTCTCCACCTCCTAGTGTGCTGTTCCGCAAGCAAGTGTGATTATTCGTGGCCATTTTGGCCCCCGGCCGCGTTGCTCCTCCTTGTGTGGGGCCTGCCACAGGGCGTGGTCGCGCCTTGCCGGGAGCCAAAACGGCCCAGCGACTAAAACCCACTTACTCACGGGACAGCACACTGGTGTCCTGTCCGACTATTTCCTGTGTTTGTCATTGGCACTCAAAACTTATGTAACTTATTGAAATAGAAAAATTTTAGCCGCCGCCGGACGCATGTGATCGTTATGGTTGCCTGTCCGGCGGCACACTAGTAGTGCGCCAGCCGATCCTCCACGGCGCCTCCCTCGGCCGGCACCAGCACGTTGCGCAGAAAGCTGCACACCTGCACGCCGTCCTGATTGAGGCCAATGGTCCTGACCGTGACGATGCCCTGCCCGGGCCGGGACTTGGATTCCCGCTTGGCCAGCACCTCCGACTCTGCGTAGAGCGTGTCTCCGGCGAACACCGGCGCGGAGAACTTCACCTCGTTCATGCCCAGGTTGGCGATGGCTTTCTGGCTGATGTCCGTGACGCTCATGCCGATGAGCAGCGCCAGGGTGTAGGTGCTGACCACTAGGTTGGCGCCGAACTCCGTGCCCTTGCCGAACTCCCTATCGAAGTGCAGGGGATGCGTGTTCAGGGTCAGCAGCGTGAACAGGTGGTTGTCGTATTCGGTGACGGTCTTGCCCGGGCGGTGTTCATAGACGTCCCCTACCTGGAAGTCATCAAAGTAGCGGCCAAAGGTTTCCCGATAGCGCTGGGCTCCCACCTGCTTGACGTTTTTCGCCATGTCTGCCTTGCTCCTTTTGCGGTGCGCTGCTTCAGCGCCGATTATCAGGGAATTTCCGCCGCCGGCCAGGGCGCCGCCGCGGCAAAGGCTGCGGCAATGTCCTTGCGGGTGGCCACCCAAACGTCCTGGCGTCCCGCCACATGGTCCAGCACCCGCCTCAGGGCGCCCATGCGCCCCGGCCGCCCAATGATGCGCAGGTGCAGCCCCAAGGACATCATGCGCGGCCCCAAGGTCTGCGCTTCGTCCAGCAGCCAGTCAAAACTGTCGATGGCGTACTGCGCCCAATCCCGCGGCGTCAGGGACGGGGCGCTCCACAGCTTCATGTCGTTGCTGTCCAAGGCGTAGGGCAGCATCAGCAGGGGTTTGCGCACCCCCTCCCCGCAGTCCACGGCGCGCCAGAAGGGCAGGTCCCGGGAATAGTCGTCCATGTGGTAGGTGAAGCCCTGCTCCAGCAACAGCCGCTGGGTGTTCTCCGTGTGCAGAAAACGCGACAGCCAGCCTACTGGGCGTTGCCCCAGGGTGGTTTCCATGCTGCGCCAGGCAGTGCGGATGAAGGTGCGCTCCTCGTCCTCCTCCATGCGGAATTGATGCACCCAACGGTGGCCGTGGCAGGCGATCTCATGGCCCGCGGCAACCAATTGGCGGGCCAACTCCGGCGCCCTCTCCAAGGCCAAGGCGGCGGCCGTAACCGTCACTGGCAGGGCGCGGGCCGCCAACAGACGCAAGATCCTCGGCGCCCCCGCTTCGATGCCGTAGCGGTAGTTGGATTCGTTGCCGTGCACCCGCATGGGCCGCTTGGGGATGGCGCCGAGCTCGTCCACCGGTTCGGGTGTGCGGTCGCCGTCGCGAATGTTCATCTCGGCGCCCTCCTCCACGTTCAGCACGATGGAAAGGGCGAGCCCCGCCCCGTTGGGCCAAGTGAAATCAGACGGCAATTCGCTCAAGGAAATTTCCGCAAGTCCCGTGCGCCCCACTGGACGCTAAAGCCTTAATGATATATTAATATGGCATTTGCCAACAGACGGGGCGCATCCCATGAGCCAGCCAAGCTACGAAGGCCCGCCGGACTACCGCGCCGTCGGGCGGCATGCGCTGTTTCCCCGCACGGACCATGACCAGACCGAGCGCTACAACTTCCTGGCGCAGCTTAACCGCCACCTGGCTGCGCAGGTGATGCCCGGCGTGGCGGAGGCCTATGCCCAGCGGGTGGCGCCGGCCTTCGCCAAGGCGCACAAGCGCAAGCCGAGGCACCGCAGCGAAGTGCGCAAGGCGCTTGCCGAAGAACCCCTCTACCAAACTTGGAGCGCCCTGCGGCGCAACACCATGGAGATGCGCCAGCAGGCCGGCCTGTCCGTGGTGCTGCCGCAGTTGGCGGCGCTCATCGACCAGGGCCGCAAGCTGGCCGTCCAAGGCCGGCTGCAGTTGAATCCCGACCTGCCCATGCCGGACTACCTGACGGCCGTGGACCACCACTGCATGCCCGGCAGCTACCATACGGAGCGCACGGCGGAGGACCTAAGCGGCGCCGCCAACTACGACTCCGGCATGTTCGTCACCACGGGCGGCATGTTGGGCCGCTACACGGATGGCGGCGGGCGTGGCATGGTGGCCTACCTGAGGCGTCATTACCCGGACTTTCGCCCGCGTCGCATCCTGGACTTAGGCTGCGGCCTTGGCCACAACGTGCTGCCCATGGCGGAGGCCTTTCCCGCCGCGGAGGTCATAGCCGTGGACGTGGCCGCCCCCATGCTGCGCTACGGCAGCGCCCGGGCGGTGAGCCTAGGCGTGCGCAACATCAGTTTCGTGCAGGCGGACGCCACGCACTTGGCGCAGTTTGCGGATGGCGCCTTTGACTGGATACAGAGCACCATGTTCCTGCATGAAACCTCCTACCGGGCGCTGCGGCGCATCATGGCGGAGTGCCGTCGGCTCATCGCGCCCGGCGGACTGGTCATCCACATAGAGCAGCCGCAGTACGACGCCGACATGCCGCTGTTTGAGCAAGCCATGCGGGACTGGGATGCCTTCAACAACAACGAGCCCTTCTGGACCAAGCTGCACGAGATAGATCTGGATCAACTCATGGTGGATGCCGGCTTCAAGCGTGAAGAGCTCATTCACGGCGGCGTGGCGGCGGCAGTGGACGGCAGCCTCTTTCCGGATGCGGCCTCGGATGCGGTTGAGGACTACGGCCGCAAGGCCGCTTGGCGCATTGCCGGCGCCCGGCTCGCCGGCTAAGGCCCGCTGCATGAGCGAAACCCTGCCTGAGGCGGAAGCGTTGGACAGCATCGCCTTGGCCGGCCAGAAGGCCAAGGGCAAGCGTCCGTACTTCTTCAAGGACCCGGATGTGGAGCGGGTGCTTTCCATCACCCTGGCTGTCGCCGGGGAGTTGGCGGTGTTGCGTCAGCGTCTGGACACCATCGAGGAGTTGCTGGCCGAGCGGGGCAGCATCAGCAAGCGCGACATCGAGGCCTTCGCTCCCAACGCGGCGCAGCAGGAGGCCCGGGGCCGCTGGAGCCAAGAGTACCTGGCCCGCATTCTGCGCATCGTTCAGCAGGAGCGGGAGGCCGTCGCCCGTGCGCAGGAGCCCTCATCGGAGGAGGCCGGCCAGCGCATGGCCGATGAGTGAACCGAACTTCGGCGGAGGCGGCGAACCTTGCATCTATTGAGAGCCGGCACCATCAGCGTGCGCGACTTGCAGCAAAGCCGCGAGCTCTACGAACGCTGGCTGGACTATCGAACTTTGGAAAAGGGCCAAGTGGACGAGGGCTTGGCCGCCAGTTGGGGCGCTCCCGGCGCCGCCGGCGCACCCTATGCCGTGCTGCAGCCGGCCTCCGGCGCGCAAATATACCTGCGCTTGGTGCAGGCCCCACCTGTGCCTGGGTTCAAGCCCTTGCGCACCTATGGCTGGGCGGCCCTGGAGTTCTGCGTGCGGGATGTGCTGGCGGTCAACGCACGCATGGAGAACTCCCCTTTCGCCATCATCGGCCCGCCGCGCCCCATCGCGGGCCTGGACGCCATCTTTCCCATGCAGGTGCGCGGCCCGGACGGGGAAGTCTGCTACTTCACCCAGATCAACAGCGACCTGCCTGACTTCACCCTGCCCAGAGCGCAGACCTTCATCGACCATCTGTTCATCAATGTGCTGGCGGCCAGCGACATGCGCGCCACCCAGCGCTGGCTGGTGCGCAAGCTCGGCTTGGCGGTGGGCCGGGAGGCGATGGAGATCACCTACACCATGCTGGCCAAGGCCTTCGGCACGCCCTTGGATGAACTGCACACCATCTCCACGATGATTCACGGACGGGACGTGTTCCTGGAAGTGGACCAGATGCCCCCCCAAGCCGGCCCACGGCCCCAGCATGAGGGGCTGCTTCCCCCGGGCGTCGCCATGACCACCCTGCGCACGCCGGACTTAGGCGCCCTGCGCGCAGCCTTCATCACCCCGCCGCAGGTTCAGGATAGCTGCCTGTACCACGGGCGCCCCAGTGCGGTGGCCCGGGATCCGGACGGCGCACTCTTCGAACTGGTGGAAATGGATTAGGCAGGGCGACTCTTTGCGCGCAACCAATCAGCAGGTGGTGCTGGCCCGCACGCCGCAGGGCCTGCCCGAGGTCGGGGACTTTGCCCTAAGGCCCGCACCAAGCCTAGGCAGCGCCGGCTTGCTGTGCACTACGCTCTACGTTTCGTTGGATCCCTATTTGCGCGGCCGCCTGAGCGGCCGGCATCTAAGCGGCCCCATCGCGCCTGGGGAAGCCATGAACAGCGAGCTGGTGCTGCAGGTGGCGGAGAACTTCCAAGGCTACCGCAGAGGAGACTTGGTTCGCGCCTTTGGCCCGTGGCAGCATCAGGTGCGCCTGCCGGTGAAGGCCCTCACAAGGCTGCCCCAGGATTTGCAGCCGCCCTCCCTGGCTTTGGGCGTGCTGGGCATGCCGGGGCTGACCGCCTACGCCGGCGTCAACCGCTTGCTGAAACCAAGGGCCGGCGAAACCCTGGTGGTGTCCGCCGCCGCCGGACCTGTGGGCGCCACCGTGGGGCAACTCTGCAAGGCGGCCGGCGCCCGTGCGGTGGGCATTGCCGGCAGCCCGGAAAAGTGCGCCTGGCTCACCGAGGAGGCAGGGTTCGCCGCCGCCCTCAACTACAAGGAGAAACCCCTGCGTGAGGCGTTGGACGCCGCCTGCCCGAACGGCATCGATCTGTACTTCGACAATGTCGGCGGCGACACCCTGCAGGCGGTGATGGAGCGCCTCGCCTTGGGCGCTCGGGTCGCCCTGTGCGGACTGATGGCCCAATACAATTCACAGACCACGCCGCCGGGTCCCAATCCCGCCCTCATCATCCGCGCCCGCGCCCTGGTGCAGGGCTTGGTTGTCTATGACCACGAGGACCTGCGCCCGAGCATGGAGACCGAACTGCGGACCCTGATCCGTTCCGGCCAACTCCGCTATAAGGAGGACCTGTCCAAGGGCCTGGACCAAGCGCCGGCGGCCTTCTGCCGCCTCATGGCCGGCAAGAACTTCGGCAAGGCCCTAGTGCGGGTCGCCAGCTAGGGAACCTCTGCACAAGTCGCGTTCGCCCAGCGCCCTGCTGTTTGCGGGCGGAGACGGCGTTGCGGCCATGGGAAGGCAACCCGCAGAGCAGGGGTATTCCATAGTCTGTGCGCCGCGGGGCGCCCTTCGGGAGGGCCTATTAGGCTCATCTGGGCTTCCGGGACTTGTGCAGAGGTTCCCTAATCGAGTGCCGCGTGCAGTGTTCGGCAGGCGTCTTCGGACTGCAGCAGGGCCAGGAGCATCTGGGTTAGATGCGCCGGCGCCGGCGGCGCTTCGCCCTGTTCGAGATGCTGGCCGCGCAGCCAGTGCCAGCCGCGCCATAGGTGGGCACCGCTGGTTTCCGCCGTCAGGCTGGGCGGCGCTCCTTGGCGCCGGGGAGCTGACATCGGCATGAAACGCAGCCGGGCCTCCTGGGCTGCGGCGAGTTGGGCGATGCGCTGTCCGGCGCCCTGCCCGCAAACGGTCAATTCACCGCCACCGAGCGCCGCGGCGACGCTGCGAACAGCCTGCACGCAATGCGCCGGAGACAAGTTCTCCGGCGCATCGGAGCCGCCATGACCCGGCAGATCCATGCGCGCCAAACGGGCGCCATCCCGTTCAGGGGCAAGCAGATTGCCGGCGCCGCCCAAGTCGTGCAGCGCAATGCCCGTTGGCGGGCCTGATTGCGGCGGGCGATAACAAATCTGCCCGCCTGATGGTAGGAAGTCCAAGTAACGGATGGCCCCGGTGTCCAGCAGCAGCGCCTGGGCCGACGTCCGGCGCTTCGGCAGCACTGCGGCCAAGTGCGTCTCCAGGCAGCGCCACCGCTGCTCCGGCGTCGGGCCGCAGTGGGCCATGATCACGTTGTCATTCCAGGCATAGGCATCGAAGCGGTCGGTCCAAGGCTTGAGGATGCTGCCCTGCCAGCGCAGTATGACCAAGGGCGCCCGAATGGGCCGCACCCGCTCGGCGCGCTCGTTGCGGAAAGCTGCCTGGTAGGCGGAGCGATAGCCCGGACCTGCGGCCAGATAGCCCCGGGCGGTCAGGTCCATTGCCGCGGCTGGCCCCAGACGGGGGGCGATGCGGTGGCCGTCCTCGGGCCGTTGCCAAGGGAAGAACAGGGTGGCGTCATGGGCGGCCTGCCAGGCGCGGGCCAGGTGGCCGCCATCCGCAACTGGGGCCACATCGGGAAAGTAGCCGTCCATGATGCGCCGCCGCTCCGCATCGGTGAAGTCGGCCGCGTTGTCCAGCACCAGGCCGCATACCGCCGCAGCGTCCGCCTTGGCCCATTCGATGGCGATCTGCGCACCGGTGGCGGAGCCATAGACAGCCACTTGGCGCAAACCCAGCGCCTTGCGCAGCGCCCGCATGGCCTGCACGAAGGGGTGCAGGTCAACCGGGGCGTCCTCGATGGGGTCCGATTCGCCAAACCCGGGGGTGTCTGGGGCGATGGCCGTCACTCGGGGCGCCAAGCGCTTGAGCAGCGGCTGCATGAAGGCGCCGCTCAGTGGCGAAGGATGCAGCAGAAATAGCGGCGGACCGCTGCCAGCCAGCCAGTAGTGCAGATCCAGCGCCTTTCCGTCTACGTTCACCCTGGCGCTGGAGCGTCGGATGCGTGTGTCCACGCCCCTAGCCCGCCCTGCGCTTCATCCGCCTTCGCGAAAGGCGTCCAGGGACGCCGCCGGCGGGGCGGTTTGGATCAGCAGCGCCTGCCTGCGCACAAAGCGCAGCAGCCCAGAACCGCCGGCGCGGGAACGGCCTAGGCCGGAAACGCCGAAGGAGTCCTTCTCCACATCGAATACCTGGGCCGTCAGGCCGGCGTCGTTGATGCTCACGGCGCCCGCCCGCAACTGCTTGGCCACCTGCAGGGCATGGGCCTCATCGCCCAGCACGGCGGCGGACAAGCCGAACGCGGAGTCGTTGGCCAACCGCACGGCTTGGGCATCCTCTGCGAAAGGCATCACGGGCACAACCGGGCCAAAGGTCTCCTGTTGGTACAGCAACATGCCGTGATGCACGTCAGTCAGCACCACGGGGCGGCACCAGACGCCGTCCGCACGCCGCTCGATGCCGCCGCAGTGCTGCTTGGCGCCCTTGGCCAGGGCGTCCGCCAGATGCGCCGCCACAACGTCCGCCTGGCGTGGGTCTATGAAGGGACCAAGATGCCCCCCTTCCCCGTCCTTGCCGCTCAACCGCACGCCCGCCGCCGCATTCACCAGAGCGGATACGAAGGGTGCGTACAGGGATTCATGCACATATACCCGCTCGATAGACTGGCAGGCTTGGCCGGTGGCGATGACCGACGCGCGCAGGGCGATGCTGACCGCCTCGTCCAGATCCGCATCCGCCAGCACCAACAGCGCATCCTTGCCGCCCAACTCAAGAAACGCCGGAATCAGGCGGGCTGCGGCCGCAGCCCCCACGGAGCGCCCGGTGGCGACGCTGCCGGTGAAGCAGAGCGCATCCACATGCTTCACCAGCGCAGCGCCGGTTTCCGGGCCGCCGGGCAGGAAGCGCAACATCGCCGCCACTTCCGGCGCGGCGCACAGGGAGCGCATTAGCGGGGCGATGAAGCGCGGCGTGATCTCGCTGGGCTTGGCCAACACCCCGCAGCCGGCCAGCAGCGCCGGCAGCGCATCGGTGAGGCTCAGCAGCAGGGGAAAGTTCCACGGGCTGATAACCCCGACGACGCCCAGAGGCGCCAACTGATGCGCATAGCGCACGCTTGGAACCGCCTCTGATGCGCCAGTGGCCGCCACCCGCAGCAGCGCCGGGGCGTTGCGCGACCAATAGTCGATGCGCCCCAAGACGCCAGCGAACTCCGCTTGGGACAATAGCAGCCGGCCGGTGTCCTCCGCCAGGGCGTGAACGATGGCCTCGCGGTGGGCAATCAAGGCGTCCCGCCATTGCCCTAGGTACGCAATCCGTCCCTGCAGCCCGGCTGCGCCCCAGGCCGGCAGCCCAGCGGCCAGCCCAGCCGCGGCGGCGGCCACCTCGGCCGCGGTGGCGGCGGCGAAGCCGTACGGCGCCCCACCGAGGGGATGGGAGGCCTGCAACTGCTTAGTCATAATGACTTATCATTATAGCTAATTAGCGCAGCCCGCCGGATCATGGCCGAAACCCTGTTTGACAAGCTATGGCGCAGCCATTGCATCGAAACCGATGAAAACGGCGAGAGTCTGCTCTATATCGACCGTGTGTGCCTGCATGAGCGCACCGGCGGCATCGCCTTGGACTCCTTGGCGCAGCGCGGTGCGCAGGTGCGGCGTCCAAAACAGGCCTTCTGCATGATGGACCACATTTTGAGCACTCGGCCTGGCCGCGGCGACGCCACCGAAACGCCCGGCGGGGAGGCCTTCATCGTGCGCACCCGCCAGGGCGCGGCGGACTTTGGCATCCGCACTTTTGACGTGGGCGACGCCGAACAGGGCATCAGCCATGTGGTGAGCGCGGAACAGGGCATCGCCCTGCCCGGCCTGAGCCTCGCCTGCCCAGACTCCCATACCTGCACCCTTGGCGCCTTGGGCGCCCTGGCTTTGGGGATGGGCACCAGCGAGGCGGAACATGCCCTAGCCACTTCCACCCTGCGCTTGGCCAAGCCGGAAAACCTCAACGTGATCGTGGACGGAACCTTGCGGGCTGAGGTCACGGCCAAGGACCTGGCTCTGTTCCTGATCGCCATGCATGGCGCCGCCGGCAGCCGCGGCGCAGCCTTGGAGTTCAGCGGCGAGGCGGTGCGGACGCTGGACATGGAGGCGCGCATGACGCTATGCAACCTAGCGGTGGAGTTCGCCGCCCTCACCGCCGTCATAGCCCCAGACGAAAAGGTCTTCGCCTATGTCGCGGAGCGGCCTTATGCGCCTCGCCAGCCGCCCCTATCCTATTGGCGGTCGCTGCGCTCGGACCAAGATGCGCCCTTCCACCGAACCATCCGCATCGACGGCGCTGCGGTGGCGCCCCAGGTCACCTGGGGCACTTCCCCGGAGCAGGGGGTCGCCATCCACCAGCGGGTGCCGGCGCCGCAGAACGGCAACGCCCGGCGGGCGCTTGCGTACATGGCCCTTGAGCCGGGCACGGCCATGACCGACATCGCCATCGATGCCGCCTTCATCGGCTCCTGCACCAACGCCCGCCTGGACGACCTGCGCAGCGCCGCCGCCGTGCTGAAGGGGCGGCGCAAGGCACCAGGAGTGGCGGCGGTCTGCGTACCGGCCTCCACCTCAATCAAAAGGGCCGCGGAGGCGGAGGGTCTCGATCGCACCTTCCGCGATGCCGGCTTCGAATGGCGTGAGTCCGGCTGCTCCCTTTGCTTCTACGCCGGGGGAGAAACATTCGGGCCTGGCAGGCGGGTGATCAGCACCACCAACCGCAACTTCGAGGGGCGTCAGGGGCCCGGCACCCGTTCCCATTTGGCCAGCCCCGCGGTGGTGGCCGCCTCCGCCATCCGGGGCCGCATCTGCGCTCCGCAGAATCTTTGAACCGCGCGATCTAGTGTGCTGTCCCGCAAGTAAGTGGGTTTTAGCCGCTAGGCCGTTTTGGCGCCCCGCAAGGCGCGACGACGCCCTATGGCAGGCCCCACACAAGCAGGAGCAACGCGGCCGGGGGCCGAAAGGGCCACGAATGATCACACTTACTTGCGGGACAGCACACTAGCCATGCAGCCCTTCATCCGCCACCAGGGCGTCGCGGCGCCTCTGCTCAAGCCGAACATAGACACGGACGCCATCATCCCCTCCCGGGAGATGCGGCAGGTATCCAAACAGGGCTTGGCGGCGGGGCTGTTCGCCAATTGGCGCTACCGCGATGCGGCCTCACGGCGGCCGGATGCGGATTTCGTGCTCAACCAGCCCTGCTACGCCGGCGCAAGCATCCTGCTCGGCGGGCCCAACTTCGGCTGCGGGTCATCCCGGGAGCATGCAGTCTGGGCCTTGGCGGAATTCGGCGTACGCGCCATCATCGCGCCCAGCTTCGGCGCGATCTTCCAAAAGAACTGCGTGGCCAACGGGGTGCTGCCGGCTGCCGCCAGCGAGGCCGCGGTGCGCTTGGCGGCAACCTGGGTGGAGCAGGACCCGCAGGGCAACCGGCCTTTGCTGGACCTGTCCAACCGCACCATCCGCGCCGGCGCCCGAATGTCCTTCAGCATCCGCAACGCCGATCGTCTGCGGCTGATGCAGGGTTTGGACCCCATCGCCTACACCCTGACCCGAAGCGAGCGGATCGACGCCTTCGAGCGCCAACGCCAGCAAACCCATCCCTGGGCGAAGTTGTCCTAGGAAACCTCTGAACAAGTCGCGTTCGCCCAGCGCCCCGCTGTTTGCGGCTGGAGATGGCGTTGTGGCCATGGGAAGGCAACCCGCAGAGCAGAGGGCATTCCACAGACCGTGCGCCTTGGGGCACCCTTTGGGAGGGCCTAAGAGGGCGCGCTGGCCGTGTTGCGGCTCATTGTGTGTGGGGGCAAGCCACAGGGCTTCGCCGCGCCTTGCCATCACGCCCTCTAAGCTCCCCTGGGTTTCCGGGACTTGTTCAGAGGTTCCTGAACAAGTCGCGTTAGCTCGGATCGACTCTGCTGGAAGTTCAGGTTGAATCCTGAAATCGCTCCGGTCACACAAAGGGATACATCGAAATAACATTGCAGCACTACGCATAATGTCGTTCAATTCCGAAAGGCCGATAGCCTGAATCGGGGCTTCGCACGATTGTTGCGAAATTGATGCAGGCGGCATCTCATTAGCTAGGGAAACAAGGGAGAAAGCGATGAAATTTGACTTGGTGATTCGCGGCGGAACCCTGGTCGACGGTACCCGCCTGCCACGACTGCGCGCCGATCTGGGCATCCGCGCCGGCAAGGTGGCAAAGATCGGGCGCATCGGCAGCGGCCAGGGCGCCCGGGAACTCGATGCCAGCGGGCTTATCGTGGCGCCCGGCTTCGTCGACCTGCATACCCACTACGATGCGCAGATCCATTGGGATCCGTACTGCACCGTCTCCGGATGGCATGGCGTCACCTCCGTGGTGCTCGGCAACTGCGGTTTCGGCTTCGCGCCCGTGAAGCCGGCGGACCGCGACCGCGCACTCCTGATGATGACGCGCACCGAACAGATCCCATTCGCAACCATGAAGGCCGGCATGCCCTGGAAGTGGGAATCCTTCCCGGAATGGCTCGACAACCTGGCGCGCATCCCCAAAGGGGTGAACTGCGTGAGCTACGTACCCGTCTCGCCGCTCTTGGCTTATGTCATGGGCATGGAGGCAGCGAAATCCCGCCCGGCCACCGTTGCGGAACGCGGCGAGATGCAGCGGCTCCTGCACGAGGCGATGGAAGCCGGCGCCTGCGGCTTTTCCGTGCAGCGGCTCGGCGAGCACTCCCTGCAGGCGGACTACGACGGCACGCCCATGCCGACGGACTGCATGGCCGACGAGGACGTGCTGGCGCTGGCCGATGTGCTCCACGAACGCGACGAGGGCTTCATCCAGATCACCCAAGCGCAGGCGGGCAACCCCGTGACGGCGAGCCCGGAAGCGATCGCCCGCGATCTGAAGTTCCTCGAGACCCTGGCCGAACGATCCGGGAGACCGGTTCTGCACAACGTCATCGCCGTGGTGGACGAATACCCGGACGCGCACCGCCAGGCCATGGACTGGATTCACGACTGCAACGAGCGGGGCCTGCGCATCTTCGGGCAGGCCGGCACCGGCCGCATCTGGTTCGAGTACACCTTCGAGGACTGGAACCTCTACGACTTCAGCCCGCCCTGGAACCACGCCACCCAGGGCACCCGCGAAGAAAAGATGAAAAAGCTCGCCGACCCGGCCATCCGCCAAGCCATGAAGGACGACTATCCGAACTTCATGACCGCGGGCACCGGCGGCTCGCTCGAGAACATCACCGTGAAGGCCGCCGAGGGCAGTCTGGCCGGCTATGTCGGGCGCAAGATCGGCGAGATCGCCGAGACCGAGGGCAAGCACGTCATCGATGCGATTCTGGACATAGCAGTGGCAGGCAACCTGAAGCCGCTGTTCAAGACGGATTCGGCCGGACCGAGCCTGACCAATCCCAAGGCCGTGGCGGAACTGGCATCCGACCCGTTCGTCATTCCCGGCGTGTCCGACGGCGGCGCCCACACCAAGTTCTTCAGCGCCGGCAGCTATCCGACAGACCTGTTGATGTGGCTGGTGCGCGACACGAAGACCATGACCCTGGAGGAGGCCCACTATCACCTGTCATATCTTCCCGCCCAGGCCGCCGGCTTCCTGGACCGAGGCTACCTGCGCGCGGGGGCGCCGGCGGACATCGTCGTCTACGACCTGGAGAAACTGCGCATCACGCCGGAAGGCGGCCACGAGGTGGTCTGCGACTACCCGGCCAACGAGTGGCGCAGGGTGCAGCGGGCCGAAGGCTACCGCTGGATCCTGGTCAACGGCGAGGTGACTTTCGAGGACGGCAGGGCCACCGGCGCAACGCCCGGACAGTTGTTGCGCAACCGGGAAGTGGCCGAGACGACGCTCGGCATCGCGGCGGGCTGACGCTCTCAAGGGAGCGAAGGGGTAATCCGCAACCACGAACGACCATGCCAACAATCAGGGTGGTGTGACAGGTTTCGTGCTTTTTTCTTCGCGGAATCTGTTTCGGGGCTTGGAAATGCTCAGGTAGTACTCGTTCTTGATGTCGGCGATGCCTTGGGGAAACAGCGAATATGCCGCCGAGCTTGGCGAGGTCCGCCCTACGCACTGCACGATGCGCCCGGATGTGGCGACGAAAAAGAAAACGACGTTCGTGCAGCCGTCGGAGAACACGTGTTTCCGTGCGACCACCCGCATGACTGGGCGTTCGGCCATGCTCCCGATTCTCTGCGCCACCGTCGATTCGGCAATGTCCAGCGTCCAGCCGTCTGGCGATGTTCTTGTTGGTGATCCGCGGGTTCGGCCGCAGAACCTCGACGATGTTGCAGTCCGTCGTCAGTGAACCCGGAACCCCTCCAGACCGCCCTGCTCGCGCCATGCCGCCAGCAACGCGTTGAAGGCATTGATCCCTGGCGCGTAGGCTTGGTTCGCCAGGCCCTTGCTCGGGTCGTCGAGGTCCCCCTCGTTGTTGTAGTACCCCGGCGTGCAAGACTCCAGAAACTCGCGGTTGGCGAAGGCAAGCCTGCGAATCTCCGCCACCCACTCCGCTTCCGCCCCAGGCGTCACCTCGGCGACCGTGCCGCCGCGTTTGAGCACCTCGTCGACAACATAGGCGATGTGGCGCGCCTGATCGTCGAACATGGCCGTCATGTTGACCGACAGGCCGCTCTGGTTGACGCCGATGAAGAACCAGTTCGGGAAGCCATGGCTCGCCATGCCGTGCAGGGTTCTCAAGCCCTTCGACCAATGCTCGAACAGCGACTTGCCGCCCCGCCCGACGATGTCGAAGCAGACGCGCCGCCGCGGCGACGAGGAGATCTCGAAGCCGGTGGCGTAGACGATGCAGTCCACTTCGTACTCGATGCCGTTGGCGACGACGCCCCGCTCGGTGATTCGGTCCACGCCCTGGTTCCCGCTCACGTCGATAAGGTGCACGTTGGGCCGGTTGAAGGTCTCGAGGTATTCGTCGTTGAAGGTGGGGCGCTTGCAGAACTGGCGGTACCAGGGTTTGAGGGCCTCGGCGGTTGCCGGGTCGTTCACCATGCCGTCGACCCGTGCGCGGATCTCGTTCATCTTGCGGAAGTCCTCGATTTCGGCGGCCAGCGCGAGTTCCCCGGGGTCGCCTTCCACCGCCACCTCGCGAGGCAGCGTCAACTGCACCCGGCGGAAGATATCTGTCCATGAGTCCGCGACCAAGTCTTCGGTGAACGGGCGGCCCACCATGATGTCGGCGAAGTTCTCGCGGCGCGCGCGCTGCCACCCCGGTTTCAGGGACTTATACCAGGTTTCGTCAGTGGGCTTGTTGCGGCGCAGGTCCACCGAAGACGGCGTGCGCTGGAAGACGTAGAGCGCCTTGGCGTATTCGCCGAGATAGGGCACCGCCTGAACGGCGGTGCAGCCGGTGCCGATGACGGCGACACGCTTGTCCGCCAGCTTCGTCAGGCCGCCGTCCTGATCGCCGCCGGTGTAGTCGTAATCCCAGCGGCTGGTGTGAAAGGAGTGGCCCCGGTAGTCATGGATGCCTTCGATGCCTGGCAGCTTCGGCACGTTGGCCGTACCCGCCGCCTGGATGACGAAGCGCGCGCGGATGTCGTCTCCGCGGTGGGTGGACACCAGCCAGCGGGCTGCTTGGTCGGCCCATCGAAGTTTCGTGACCCGCGTCTGGAAGAGCGCGAGGTCATACAGGCCGTAATATGCGCCGATACGCTGGGAGTGTTCGAAGATCTCGGCGGCGTAGGAGTATTTCTCCTTCGGCATGTAGCCGATTTCCTCCAAGAGCGGCAGGTAGCAGTAGGACTCGATGTCGCACTGGCTGCCCGGGTAGCGGTTCCAGTACCAAGTTCCCCCGAAATCGGCGCCGGATTCAATCAGCAGAATGTCCTCGACGCCCCGCTCCTTCAACCGTGCGGCGGCCATCATGCCGCTGAAGCCGCCGCCGACGATGAGGACATCGACCTCCCGCTGGAGCGCATCCCGCTGCATGGGCTCAGCGACGAACGGGTCCTCGTCGGCGTAGTGCGCATAGTCGCCCATGGTGCGCAGGAACTGCTCGTCCCCGTCGTCGCGGACGCGCTTGTCGCGCTCGATGCGGTACTTCTCCCGCAAGGCGTCCGGGTCGAAGCCAAGGTTTGAGTATTGCTTCTTGAATGCCGTGGCCACAGTGTCCGCCCTTCCACTCACATTTTTCTTACGTCTCCGAAAAGTCTGCGCTTGCTGTTGGTTGAAGTCAATTTGTGCGTCATGGGACCTCCATCAACACCAATCCACCAATTTTTGCCGCATTGCCGGGGCAAGTGCCCGGCTTTCCATGCTAATCCCGGCCGTTCCGAGGATCGTTCTCTGCGGCACCCGACGGATCGCTCGAGTAGCTGTGGTCCACGACGATCAATCCCGCCTCGTCGAACGTGAGAAAGACGCAGCTTTTGGCGATGGTGTTGCCGCCGTCCCAGGAAGCGTCCGCCTCTAAGGCCACCGTGTCGCCGCTGGCGACCATTCGCGTGATCGTCATTTTGCGCGACGCGTCCGCCGCCATCATCTGCTTCTCGATCAGCCGCAGTTCCTCCCGACCGTGAAATGTCCTGTCGCGCAGCATGTCGCTGACCTCGCAGTTCTCTGCGTAGCACTCATCGACCATGCGCATGACATCGTTATTCCAAGTCCACGCCCAGTGGCGGACGCGTTCCATGTTCCGCTCCTCGGTCGATGCCATTTGCCATTCCTCCTTAATCAGCGTCTGCCGCGAATCAGCCGCCCTGGCCGCGCCCCGGTATCCTCGTCGCGCTCACGGGTCACTTCGCCCTTCACCAAAGTTGCAATGTAACCGCTCGCTGGCTGCAGGAAACGCAGGCCGCCAGCGGGCAGGTCGTTGACGGCATAGGGCAGGCCCAGCGTCAGGTTGTTGAAGTCGATCACGTTGATGTCGGCGCGCTTGCCCGGCGCCAGCAGGCCCCGATCGGAGAGGCCGTACAGCGCGGCGGTTTCCGCGCACTGCTTGCGGACCAGATATTCCAACGGCAGGCGGGGGCCCTGCCGGTCGCGCGCCCAGTAGGTGAGCAGGTGGGTGGTGCTTGAGGCGTCGCAGATCAACTGGCAGTGGGCGCCGCCGTCGGCGAGGCCGATGACGGAATGCGGATCGGCCATCAGGTCATGGATCGCGTCGCAGTTGCCGCGGGCGAAATTCAGGCCGGGCATCATCAGTATGGCGTGGCCATCCTCGGCCATCATCAGGTCATACATGTGGGCTTCGACATCCAGGCCCCGGCGCCGTGCGTCCGCGGCCACGGACGCTTCCGCACGCGGCTCGTAGTTGACCGGGTCGCCGAGCGGGAACAGGTTCTCGATGTTCTGGGCAATGAACAGATGCATGGCGTCGTTGACGGAATCCGACAGCGGCGGTGCATTGTCCTCGCCCAGGATGGCCGCCCGGACCTCGGGCCTGCGCAGTGCATCCAGACGTTGCTTGAGCGGCAGGTCCGCGATCTTCAGATAGCTCGAACGGCGCTGGAACAGGTGGTTCGACTGCCAGGAAAGCAGCACGCCCGCCGGGCGCGAGGCGGTCTGCGGGTGGAGGCGGGCGCCGTTCGCGTTCGCCTGGGCCACGTATGCCATGACGCGCTTCCAGGCATCCGGGTCTTCGACGAACTCGACGATTAGGAAGGTGATGGGCAGCCCCGTTTCCCGGCTCAGGCGGTTCATCCAGTCCAATTCGCTTTCCATGTGCGCTTCGTTGGACCCTAGCGCCAGGCCGCCCTGTCCGACCGAACCGCCGGGCACCAGCTCGAACACGGCCCCGGAACGCTGCATGGCGCGGCCGATGGCGAACACCTCGTCCTCCGTGGCGAAGGTGCCTGGCACCGGATCGCCGTTGATCGACTGGTGGCCGAGAATCCGCGAAGTGGTGAAGCCCAGCGCCCCCGCATCCAGGGCTTCGGCAGTCAGCGCGGCCATCGCCCCGATGTCCTTGGCGGTGGCGGCTTCGTTGCGGATGCCCCGTTCGCCCATCACATAGCTGCGCAGCGCCCCGTGGGCGATCTGGGCCCCCACGTCCATGGACCAGCGCTTGGCGTCGAGCAGGTCGAGGTATTCAGGGAACGACTCCCAGTTCCAGTCGATGCCCTCGTGGAGCGCGGTGCCGGGAATGTCCTCGACGCCCTCCATGAGCTGGATCAGTTCATCCTGCCCCCCTGCCCGCACCGGCGCGAACCCGACGCCGCAGTTGCCGGTGACCACCGTCGTCGTCCCGTGCGATGCGGACGGGTCCAGGCAGTCGTCCCAAGTGGCCTGGCCGTCGTAATGGGTGTGGATGTCCACGAAACCCGGCGTGACGATGGCGCCGTCGGCGTCGATGCGACGGCGAGCGGGCGCGGTGATGCGCTCCTCGACGGCGGTGATGAGGCCGCCGTCGATGGCAATGTCGGCGTAGCGTGGGGTCTTGCCCGTGCCGTCAACGACGCGGCCGGACTTGATCAGCAGATCGTGCATGTTTCCTCCGTGTTTCCTGCCGGACTCATTCCCTGATTGGTCGGCGTTCCTTGTTGCCGCGCCAACGCCTGTCGCGCTCTATGCGGCAACTCTGCCGCAACGGGCCCAGGTCGAAGGCCAGTTTGGAATATCGCCTCCTAAGTGTCGTGGCCATGGCGGCTGCCCTTTGACTCACGTTTTCGTTAGCTTCGGGAAATTTGCGCTTACTGTAGTTTAAAGTCAATTTAATTGCTCTATGCGTTGCTTTTGTTCTCTGTTTCCATATATAAATTCGGCCATGAACAGCCACTTCGTCAAGACGCAAACGCTGCGGATGCATTATCTGGAGCAGGGTGAGGGCTCACCGCTAATCGCCATTCACGGCTGGCCGGAAACGTCCCGCGAGTGGACCGAGGTCGCCGGGAACCTAGCCGGAAATTGGCGCATGCTGGCGCCGGACACAAGAGGCCACGGCGCTACGGATGCGCCACCCGGCGGATACGACCGGGCACGATTGGCCCTGGACATCGTTGACTTCATGGACGCGCTGGAGATCGAACGCTGTCCAATCGTGGCGCACGACTGGGGCGGGATCATTGCGGTGAAGCTGGCGCTCGATCACGGCGAGCGTGTTGAGCGCCTGTGCTTGCTGGACACGATCTGCACCGGCTGGCCGGTATTCGTTCAGTATTTCTACTGGTTCATGGATGGCGATCGTGCGGAGCGGTTTCTGGACGCCAGGGCCCGGGACTTCATCGCTTCCATCGTGGGCGGCCAGGGTCGCGGGCTTCCGCCTCCGCCGCGTTGTCCGGTCGAGTTTCAGTCGCCGGATCTGACGGCGCCGGAGCCTTGGGCCACGAATGAGGTGCTCGATGCCTACACCACCCCCTACGAGCGGGGGGAGGCCACAAGGGCGAGCTGCAGCTACTACCGCAGCCTGCCGTTCCATCGCGTAGTGCCCGATGCGGACGCCCCAAACGGCGAACGCTACGAACTGCTCCCCCATGAGGAGATGGGGCGGATGTGGCGCGACGGCGAGATCACCGCCGAGTACCTCGACTTCGCGCCGGAGGACCGCCACAAGACATACGAGGGCGAAACCCTGTGGCTGTTTGGACGATATTTGGTCGCGGTCGCCGGCGGCAGCCTCAATGAAGCGGGGATACCGGTGGGCGATCCCTGTTTCGATTCCTTCAGCCGGCACTTTCCAAACCTAAGTGCCGAGGCCGTGGACGCCGGACATTTCTTTGCCGAATCCCACCCGGAAGAAACGGCGCGGCTCATCGCCCGCTTCCTCGGTCGTGAATAGAGATCCGAAGCGGTAGGCCTAGGGAACCTCTGAACAAGTGGCGGTCGTCGGCGCCCACCTGAATCGGCAGGCAGCGGCTGTGCCCCGCGTCAATTGCCGGCAGGGCCTTGCACAAGGCTGTTGAACGCCAGCGTAATCCGCTGCCCGTCGCCGTGGTAGGGATGCACGAAGTGCTCCAGATAGCTGGGGAACATCAGCAGCAGTCCCGGACGCGGCCTGATGGACAGGGCGCCCGTGTGGCTGAACCCGCGCTTGGGGGCGACATCGCAGCGCACCCTCGGATCGAGAAATTCGATGACGCCGCTCATGGGGCGGCCAGAGACGGGCGCACCGGTTTGCACGTAGTAGACGCCGGACCAGGTATTGCCGGAATGATGGTGGGGGAGATTGTAGTCGCCTTGCTCGTTGACGTTGAACCAGCCGTACAGCGAAGCGCTCAATTCTGTCTGTTTGCCTGAAGGCGCCTGCAGAACGACACTGCAAAGATAACGGATCACCTGCCGGAACTTTGCCGCCAACGCGCCAAGTGCGGGGTCGGAGCGCTGGAAGATGTTGCCTTGTGAGTGCCAGCCACCCTCGTTGCTTTTCCAGGCGCCGGGTTCCCGGCTGCGCAGTTCCAAGGCGAGCCTACATAGATCCTGGTTGTACGGAATCAGGTCATCGACGGTTTCCCGGTAAAGCAGCGTACCGTACGGGAGAATAAGACGATCATTCAGTTCGGGCGCCAGCAACTCAGCATGTTCCCCTTAACAACATCACAGCTTCCGCAAAACGGGGCGCCGTACTGGAATGCCGCAAATCGCGGTGTGCCCACAAGCGCCGCGCCGTTCCGCATGGGCCTTTCACCGTATCGCGACAGGCAATCGCCACCCCGCTCTTGGTTCTCATGGGGGCCGTTCCCGGCAGGCCACCTCGCCAAAGGCTACGCACGGCACTGCGCAGTTCAGACTGTCGGCCAGTCAGCGCCCTACCGTCCAGCGCCGAATTTCGCGGAGACCCGAACCCCCCAGGTGCGGGGGCGCGAAAACATGCCGATCACGGCCCCGGTGGTTCCTACCGCCACCCGGGTTTCGGCATATAGCTCGTCGGTGATGTTCTCGACGAAGAACATGACCTCGTAGTCACCCGCAGCCGGCAGCCATGAGACCCGGGCATTGGCGATGGCGTAGGATTGCTGCTCCATCTCCGACTGATTCGGCAGGCCCGCCTCGAATACATCGAAGTGGTAGCTGTCCGAATAGTGGACATCTCCTAGCAGGAGAATTTCCCCGGCATCGCCGAGCTGAAAGCCGTACTGCGCCGCCAGCGAGAACTTCCAATTGGGCGCACGCAGGAGATCGTTGCCCGACACGTCGATTGCCGGGCCTCCGTTGATGGGGTCGGCGAAGGTCGCATCCTGGTATTTCGTGTCCAGAAAGCCGACGCTGCCCGATAGCCGGAACCCTTCCGCTGCTCGGGGCGCGATGATGAATTCGGCTTCCACCCCGAAGATCTTCGCTTCCGCCGCGTTGGTGACCGACGAGGCGTTGTTGATGAAGCGATTGATCTGTATGTCCTTGTAGTCATAGTGGAAGAGCGCCGCATTGACTTGCATCTGATCGTCGATAAGCCGGGTTTTCAGGCCCGCTTCATACGCCCAGATGATCTCCGGGTTGAAGCCGCCAAGGCACTCACCGGGGTTGAAGCCGCCCGCCTTGTAGCCGCGCGAGACCTTGCCGAAGACCAACGAGTTCTCCTCGATTTGGTATTCGGCGATCACGTTTCCCGTGACCTCGCTCCACTCGTCGCCATCCGGGGAATCGATGCACAATCCCGCCGGGGCGAGGATCGAGACGAAATTGGAGGTCAGGCTGCGCGTTGTGTCCTTTTCGTCCCGGGTCCAGCGCGCGCCCAGGGTCAGCGAAAAGTCTTCCGTCAGACTGTACCTGCCTTCTCCAAAAGCGGCATAGGACTTGGAGTCCTGCTCCATGGTGAAGTGCAGGAACGGCCAGGGCGCGACCTGTCCCTGGCGGCGGCCGATCCCTTCGCCGAGCGGATTGCCGACCGACAGGAGCTGCAGGCTGCCTGAAGGGAGGGGCGCACCGGTGCCGAACACGCCGATCAGCGCCTCGTAGAACACTTGGAATGCCGACAGGTCGTAGAGAAACTCGGCGCTGGCGTCCTCGTTGAAGTAATACCCGCCGACCAGCCAGTCGAGGCGGCCCTCGGCGCTCGTCCCGGACAGGTTGATTTCCTGCGTGAAGGTCTCGGCGCCTTGGATGCCGTCCAGCGTCAGCAACTGCAGATCGGTGCCGTCTTCGTCCGACAGGCGCTTCCAGTTAATGTCGCGGTAAGCGGTGATCGACTTGAGCGTCATCTCGCCGAGATCCCACTCGACGGTGGCGCTGACGCCCCACACGTCGGACTCCTGCTTGTTGCGCAGTTCCCCGGCCGCTTCGAGGTCATTCGGGTCGGTTGGCGCATTCCCCGCCATGGCAACCGGAAAGTCGAGGCCGAATACGTCCGCCAGACTCAACCCGCCCAGGGCGGGGTCCGGGAATGTAAAGAAGCCGCCCACGTTGTTCGGCGTCAACAGGGTGCCTCCAGCCGGCGCGAATTGAAGGTTCTCGAATGTGCCGAAACCCGTCACTTGGTCGGCGAAATTGCCCAGCAGCGTGATGTCGAGGTCGTCCGCGGGCGTGATCAGCATCGAAAAGTTGCCCGCAACCGATTCGTCGCCCCGGGTCTTCCGTCCCAAGCTGACCAGATCCCGGTAGCCATCCCCTCGATTGTCGTAGACGATGCTGCCGCGCACGGCAACGGACTTCGACAGCCCCGTGCTGCCGCCCGCCTCGACCTTGAAATGGTCATAGTCCCCATAGCTCAGCGCCAAGTTGGCGTCGGGCTCGAAACTCGGGCCGCGGGTCACCAGATTCACGGCGCCTCCCGTAGCGTTGCGGCCATACAGAGTGCCCTGCGGGCCGCGCAGCACTTCGATGCGCTGCAGGTCGAAAGCGGGCATCGACAGGGTGAAGGATTGGCCGAGATAGACGCCATCCTGATAGGCGGCGACGGCTGTCTCGCCGCCGAGGCTTGTGATGTCGAGACCCACGCCGCGCAGGGCGATGATGCTCATGGCATCGGTCTGCGCGAATACCAAGCCGGGTGTCCTGAGGGCGATATCGCGGAAATCCTCTATCTGGTTGCGTTCGATCGCATCGCCGTCGAATGCCGTGATGGCGATCGGCGTATCCTGCAGGTCGCTTTCGCGCTTCTGCGCCGTCACCACAATTTCTTCGATGACCGCCTGGGCAATGGGGCTCAGCGCCAATCCCAAAACGCCAGTTGCCAGTACGCCCGCATGCCTTAATCCGCTTTTCACCTGCCCCTCCCTACAGTTGCGTTACATGTGTGCAATCCGAGACATTTGCGCAACATACCTACAGACTCATGAGAAATCCACTTTATCGTGGCGCCGCATCGTGGCGCCGCGCCCCAGATTTTCGCAACATCGCATAAGTAGGGTGCCCGTACGCAGGTTGCCCCTAGGCCCTCCCGAAGGGCGCCCCGCGGCGCGGACTGCGGAATCCCCGCCGCGCTGCGGCTCGCCTCACCATGGCCACAACGCCGTCTGCGTCCGCAAACAGGGGCGCTGGGCGAACGCGACCTGTTCAGAGGTTCCTTAACAGACCCTAAGTCGCTCGCCGCACAGCGAGTCAACCCGCCATGCGCAACAGCTGAATTGGCAATGGCAACACCCGCACACCATTGATTTCACCGGTTCTGCGGTTCTTGCTCCAGATCTCGCCGTTGTCGTAGCGGGCTATCTGCTTCATGGCCTTGGGGCGCAGTTGGCTGGTCCACTTGATCTCGATGGGCCAGAATCGACCGTCGCGCACATACGCGATGGCCACCTCGGCTTGCGCCTTGATGTAATAGGTTGGATGGAACCGGTGAAAGTGGTTCGCAACACAAGCCTCCACGATCTTCGATTCCCACACCGGAT
>CAYGBY010000022.1:0-29060 GCA_964348115.1 uncultured Pseudomonadales bacterium | reverse complement strand
TGGTTGAGCTGGGGCCGCAATTCGGCTTCGCACTGAATGAGGCCCGCTCTCCCCCCGGCCACCGCAAGGTGGCCGGGGTCTTCACAACCCAACGCTCAGCAACGGGGGCCCGCCGAAATCCCCGCCGTCCACTCCTGTTGGCCAACCCCTCCGACCTACGTGACTATAGGATCGCCCTGGCTGAGCCAGTACAGGTACTTGTGCTTTGATATTGGAAGTAGTACCGTCGGCCAGTATTTCGTCATTCTGGAGAGAATTGCAATGGTCAAATGGATTTCCCCTCCCTATTTCCGCTCCGCGTCCTTAATATGGGCTCTATTCTGCTTGGCGCTCTGGTCCGGCGCCGTGGCCTCACAGGAGGCGCAGCCGCCAGTGCAGGTGGATGAGCAGATCCAGCAGGCCGCAGCGGCCGCCGTAGAGGAAGTCGCTTCAGTGGATGAAGACACTTTGATCGAAGAAGTGGTGGTCACCGGCTCCCGCATCCGTCGGGACGAGTTCAGCAGCATTTCGCCGGTGCAGATCATTTCCGGCCAGCAATCCCGCGCCCTCGGGCTGATCGACACCGCCAGCATGATTCAAGGCGCCAGTTCCGCTTCGGGCGTGCAGATCGACAACACCTTCACCGCCTTCGTGCTCGACAACGGCCCGGGGGCAGCCAACATCAATCTGCGCGGGCTTGACGCCTCGCGCACCCTGCTGTTGGTCAACAGCAGGCGCATGGCGCCGTCGGGCGTGGGCGGTGCGCCCACCGCGCCGGATTTGAACAGCATTCCATCCATCATGATCGATCGGGTGGAGCTGCTGCTGGACGGCGCCTCCTCCGTGTACGGCTCGGACGCCGTGGCGGGCGTGGTCAACGTGCTCATGCGAAAAAACTTCGACGGCTTGGAGATGGAGGCCAACTTGGTTCATCCGGAGACCTCGGATGGGCAGGAAGCCATCATGTCCCTGGCCTGGGGCAAGGATTTCGACCGGGGGACCTTGGGCGTGGGCGCCGAGTACTATGATCGCGCCTCCCTGCGTTACGCGGACCGCGGCCACACCAAAGAATGCAACAAATACTTGGAAATTGACGAAAACGGCGTGGTGCGCAGCGACGATCTGAGCCTGACGCCGGGCACCACCATCAACGGGTGCAAGCTGAACACGATAAATCGCGCTTTTCTGCTCGGAGGACACCCTTTCGGCAACATCTGGTACACCCCCGGGGCAACCAACATCGGCATTCCGAACTTCTCCGAAACCGTTATTCACCCAGGACTCGCCGGATTCAACCCCACCATCAACCCGGTGGACACCGACGGCGATGGGGTTCCCGACCAGGGCATCATCGATCCGGACGGCAACGGCCAAACCGAGGTGGATCTAAAGAGTGATCTGTACAATTTCAACGGCTCCGCCCGGGATCGATCCGGGGACTACGTCACGGACCTGGAACGTTTCAATCTGTACGCATTCGGCAATTACGAACTTCAAGACGCCAACAACACCTCGCTGTTCTTCGAACTGCTCTACAACCGCACTGAAGTCGACCTGTTCTCTCCCGGGCCGGCGATATTCCCCACTGTTCCCAGCACCAACCCCTACAACCCCTGCAACCAGAACGCCGGCGGCGCCAATTGCTATGGCTTCTTCGGTTTCAATTTCGGCAACGTCGACGCCATTCCCATCATCATGGTGCAAGGCGACCGTGACGAGGTGTCGGTGGAGCAGAACCAAGTCAGGCTGGTGTTCGGCGTGGAGGGCGATCTGCCCTGGGGAGACACCTGGAGCTACGAAGCCTACGGCAGCCACACCTATTCCAACGGCAAATCGGAACGGGAAGGAATACTCGGCCCGGAGCTGGAGCTATCCGCGGCGACCACCAGGGTGGATCCGAACACCGGCGAGATCGTGTGCGGGGCCGGGGGGACGGCTTGCGTACCCGTAAACCTGTTCGCCGACTCCCTGTACCAACCCGGCGGCGGCGTTTTCGCCACCCAAGCGGAGCGTGACTACCTGTTCGGCGTACGCAAGTTCGACACAGTTTTTGAGCAGACCGTATTCAGCGCCGTCGTGCAGGGCGATATCGCCCGGCTGCCTTGGAACGACATCGAGATTCCGTTGGTGGCGGGCGTCGAGTACCGCCGCGATCATGTGGACTCGCAGCCAAACGAGGTGGCCAGAGACGGTTTGCTTTACAGCTTTTTCGCGGACCGGGGCGCCAAGGGCACACGCAACCTCAAGGAGCTCTATCTGGAAACGGAGTTCCGCCTGCTCGAGGCCGAGCCGTTCGCCGATGAATTGCTGCTGAACCTGTCCGGGCGCTACACGGATGAAAGCACCTACGGCGACGACCTGACCTACAGCGTCAAGTTCAGCTACAGCCCCGTGGAGGACGTGGACTTCCGGGCCAGCTACGGAACGTCCTTCCGGGCCCCCAACGCCCGGGAGCAATTCCTGCTGGGCCAGTCCGGCTTCCTCACCTTGGGGGACCCCTGCGTGGTGCCTTCCGAGGCGCGCGTCGCAAGCCCGGATCCAAACCAGCCGACCGGCTATGATCCGGGCCAGGACGACCGCAGCCAAGTCATCCTGGAGAATTGCCGGGCCAGGGGCGTGGATCCCACCTCCCTCGGGCTGGCGGACAACACGGTTGTGGATTACAGCGTTGAGATATTCGATGCCGGCGGGGAAGTTGTGCGCTCCACCATCGAAGCTGAAGATTCCACTGCCTGGACCGCCGGACTGGTGCTCAACCAGCCTTGGTTCGATAATTTCACACTTCGCCTGTCAGCCACCTACTTCCGCATTGAGGTGGACGACAGCATCGCCCAACTGAACCCGCAATTCTTCGTCAATGACTGCTATGTCGAAAGGGCCAACAACAGCAGCCTGTATTGCCGCTTCATCACCCGTGACGAAGACGGTTTTCTGGATTTCATCGATTCCAGCTACTTCAACATCTCCAAGGAAACCAGCACCGGTTGGGACTGGAACCTGCTGTTCGAAACAGAGTGGGTGGTTTACGACCGCAATCTGCAGCTTTCCGTGGACGTTCGCGCCACACGGGTGAACCAGCAGCTTTTCGTGCTGGGCGATATTTCGGAAGACTGCGCCGGCTCCACCATCTGTCCGGAGTGGAATGGAGACATCACCGTCCGGGCCGAGTACGGGGACTTCGCCCTGAATTGGCTGGCTTCCTACATCGACGGCGGCAAGGAAGAGCCCGAGGATTTCGATGACACCAACGACACCTGCGTTGGCTTGGGGGTCGGCTGCCGGCCTCTATTCTTCACGAACGACGCCTGGGTGCACACCACCTCCCTAAGTTGGCAGCCGAACGACTGGCTGGTGACTCTCGGCATCCGCAACGTCTTCGACCGCAAGCCGCCCCTACTCGACAACGCCGCCCCCCGCACCCAGCTGAACAACGTGCCCCTAGGCGTTTACGGAAACAGCTACCATGTCGGGCGATCGGTGTTCGCCGGCGTCAGCCGTTCGCTTGGGCGGCAGGCCAGGAGGTTCTGAAACTCCGCACCCCTGGGCATCGCTTAGAGAAACAACTAGCTATGGAGAGACTATGTTGAACGCTGCCTTTACATCCCGAACTTTTGCCTGTTTGCTGGCTGGCTTGGCTGTCGCCTGGCCAAGCGGTGCAGGCGCCGAAGAGACAAAGGCCCAAGCATTGGGGTTCTACGAGAAATTCGCCATGGACCCCGCCATGTCGTCGGCCGCCGTCTCGCCGAACGGCAAAACCCTAGCGACCATTCAGCGCTTCAGCAAGGACGGTCCCAATCATCTGCTCATCTATGAAGTCGCCGACTTGGCGGCGAAGCCCGTCATCCTTTCCGCGGACCCCATGATGATTGAGAGTTTTTTTTGGGCGAACAACGACCGGTTGGTTGTCTCCTTTCGCCAGGAAGTGGACATGCTGCAGGACCTAGACATCGACACGCGGCAGGTATTTCGCATAGCGTCCGTCGATAAGGCCGGCAAGAAGTGGGTGCCGCTCCCCCAGCGCCGGGTTGACCGGCGTAGTGCAAATGCCAAGTGGATGCGGAACTTGACGGGCGCTGCGGTGCTGGCGCGAATGCCCCGAGACGAAGACCACCTGTTGATGCTCTATGACGACGACCAGGACGGCATTGCCGACCTGTTCAGGGTCAACGTCACCAACGGACGACCGCAAATGGTTTACCGCAACGGCAGCCGGGTGCAGCTAGCCGAAGTCGATGCGGACGGCGAGCCCAGGCTGGCGTTCCGCTATGACGCCGGCCGCGAGACGCTCCTCCATCTCGCACGCCGCAAAGGCGAGAAGGAGTGGCTCGAAATCGGCAAGACCGTCGCACATGTCGGCGCCGTCAGCGAGGCATTCAACGCCTTGGGCTTCTTCAACGAAAAGGATCCCAATGAGATTTGGGTGACCTCGAACCATGACGCGGACACAGTTGGCATATTCGCCTTCGACATCGGCAGCGGCAAGTTCAAGGAGCTGCTGTTCCGCCACCCCAAGTATGACGCCGTTGGCGTAAGGACAAAGTACGTCGAGGGCGAGGGGGATGTGCCGTTGGCCTTTAACCATCACGGTCGGGGCATAGAGCACTATGTCTTCGATGACGAGGAAAAAGCTCTGCAGGACGCCATCGACGCCATTCTGCCGCGGACGCACAACGACATTGCGTCCCGATCAAGGGATGACAGCGTAGTTGTGGTTTCCTCCGTAGGGCCGCAACAGCCGAGGACTTGGTATCTGTTGCGGGACAAGACGCGCATCGACGAACTGGGCAGGTCCATGCCCTTCTTGACGGAGGACATGCTCTCGCCAGTGCAATGGATTCACTATGAGGCCCGTGACGGCCGCACGATACCCGCATTGCTGACGGTGCCTGAAGGGAAAGGCCCATTCCCAACCGTGGTGCATCCCCATGGCGGCCCGATAGCGCGGGACTACTGGGGCTTCAGCCTCTGGCCGCAGTTGCTCGCCAGCCGCGGCTATCTGGTCATTCAGCCGCAGTTCCGCATATCAACCGGCTTTGGCCGGGAACATCTGGAGGCGGGCTTCGCCCAATGGGGCCTTGCGCTGCAGGACGACCTGGACGACGCCGCCCAGCACCTAGTGGAGCAAAAGCTGGCGGACCCCAACAGGCTGGCCATTTTCGGCTGGAGCTACGGGGGCTACGCCTCCTTTGTGGGCGCCGCGCGGGACCCGAACCCCTACCAATGCGCCATCGCCGGCGCCGGCGTGGCCGACCTCCCCTATTTCCGGGCCTGGCTGGCGGACAATGGAGATTTTTCCGAAAAGACCTACCGGCCCACAATTGAAGGGTTGAACGCACTGGAAATGGCCAAAAGCGTGGACGTGCCAATCCTGGTGATTCATGGCGACCTCGATGAGCGGGTTCCGGTTGCCGAGAGCCGCAAGTTCGTCGCCGAACTGAAAAAGCATGGCAAACACCACAAGTACATCGAACTTGAGGGCGCGAACCACTTTTTCGGCACCATCTTCTACCGACATTGGATGGAGATGTTCCCGGCCATGATCGATTGGCTTGACAGCACCTGCGGGTTGAAGAAGCCGTCTGGCGGCGGGTTGGATGCACAGGCTGATGGCGGTCAGCTGCAGACGCACGACGGCGGCGCGCTAACGGTCGCCGCCTCCTAGTATGCTGTCCCGCAAGTTAAGTGTGATTATTCGTGGCCATTTTGGCCACGGGGTGCGCTAGGCGGTTCGTCTTCAAGCCTGAAAACGGCTGATGGCGTCCACTACGCATGCCGGACGTTCGCTACCCTGCACCTGCACGGTGACGCGCACGACGACTTGCTTGCCGCCCTTGACTGCGCTGACCTCCACCACTTCGCCAAGGCCGCGGATGCGGGCGCCGCAGGGCACCGGAGCGGGAAAGCGCACTTTGCCGCAGCCGTAGTTGACGCCCATGGCGGCGCCCTGCACGGCAATGAGGTCCGGCATGAACTTGTTGACCAAGGCCAGGGTGAGGTAGCCGTGGGCGATGGTGGCGCCAAAGGGACCGGCCTTGGCCCGCTGCGCATCCACGTGAATCCATTGGCGATCGTCCGTGGCGTCGGCAAACTGATCGATGCGGTGCTGGTCGATAAGCAGCCAATCGGTGGGGCCTAGGCGCTGGCCGACGCTGCTTTCCAGATCGGATAGGTGGATGGTCAATGGCATGGCTGAAGCGCTCCGGGGAATGCAAGCGGAATCATGGCGCCGCCACCCTGCCCGAGTGCGCTTCAGGCGCGCTGGCTGGAGACGGACACCGTCTCGCCAGTCATGTAGGTGGCGTAGTCGCTGGCCAGAAATATCATCACGTTGGCCACTTCCCAAACTTCGGCGGCGCGGCCGTAGGCTTCCTGGCGCTCCAGTTCGCGCAGCAGCTCCGGCGATGAAGTCCGGGCCAAAAAGGGGTGCATGGCCAGGCTAGGGGCCACGGCATTGACGCGCACGCCGAACTCCGCGCCCTCCAGAGCGGCGCAGCGGGTCAGGGCCATTACCCCAGCCTTGGCGGCGGCGTAGTGGGCTTGGCCCTTCTGCGCCCGCCAGCCCAGCACGGAAGCGTTGTTGACGATGACGCCGCCGCTTTCCTGCATGGCCTGCATGGCCGCGCGGGTCATGCGGAAGGTGCCGTTCAACGACACGTCGAGCACCCGGGACCACTGCGCATCCGTCATCTCCACTAGGTTGGCGGTTCCGCCAAGGCCCGCGTTGTTGATGACCACGTCCACGCAGCCGAAGGCCCGATCGGCGGCGGCGAACAGTGCGTCCACATCACCTTGAACGGTGACGTCGCAGGGCTGCGTGGCGGGACGGGCGCCGGTGGCCTCAAGCAAACGATCCGCAGCTTCCTGCAGGCGGCGTTCGTGGATGTCGGAGATCAGCAGGGCGGCGCCCTCCTCCGCGCAGCGCTTGGCGGCGGCATAGCCGATGCCGGTGCCGGCCGCGGCGGTGATGAGCACCTTGCGGCCCGCCAACAGGCGGTGGCCGGCCGGGTATTGCGGAGGCCGCGACAGATCGGTCCGCATTGTCAAGGCGCAGTCCAAGGCAGCCGGCCGACAGGCTGGCGGCGGGTCCGCCGCCAGCGTCCTGCGAGGGGAGCAGTGCTGTTGCCGTACATGGGTCAGGCGCCGTACACAGGTTCGGGAGGCGCCGCGTTCTGCAGCAGGCCGTGGATGACTTCGCCCAGCTCTTCAGCCCGGTAGCGGACGCCTTGGTCGTGGACCTGGCCGGTCCGCCAGCCGTCGGACACGGACAGCCTGCCGCCGAAGATCTCGAAGCAGCGCCCGGTAACGCCGGCGGAGGCTTCGCTGGCCAGCCACACCACCAAGGGGGATACGTTGTCCGGATGGTAGCGGTCGAAGGCGCCGTCTTCGGGAATCCTCATCCTGTCCGCGAAGATCTCCTCCGTCATGCCGGTGCGCGCCTGGGGCGCCAGGGCGTTGGCCGTCACGCCATAGCGGCCGAGTTCCGCCGCCTGCACCAAGGTCAGGCTCAGGATGCCGCCCTTGGCGGCGGAATAGTTGGACTGGCCCACGGAGCCCAGCAATCCCGCCCCGGAACTGGTGTTGATGATGCGCCCGCTCACCGCATCGCCGCTTTTGCGCCGCGCGCGCCAATAGCGGGCGGCGTGGCTGGACAGGCAGAAATGCCCCTTCAGGTGGACCGCCATGACCTGGTCCCACTCCGCCTCCGTCATGCTGGCGAACATGCGGTCCCGACAGATGCCGGCGTTGTTCACCACCACATGCAAATCCCCATAAGCATCCAGCGCGGCCTGGAAGATGCGCCCGGCGCGCTCGTGGGAGGTTATGTCATCCGTATTGGCAAGGGCTTCGCCGCCGCCCGCCGCGATCTGCGCCGCGGCGGCGGCGGCGGTGTGCGGGTTGATGTCGTTCACCACCACCTTGGCGCCCGCTGCGGCCAAGGCCAACGCGTGGCTTTTGCCCAGGCCGTTGCCGGCGCCGGTGACGATGGCCGTTCGGCCTGCGCAGATTCCCCCCATTTCCGCTCCTTCCGCCTACAACCGCTCGATGATGGTCACATTGGCCTGCCCGCCGCCTTCGCACATGGTCTGCAGGCCGAAGCGCCCGCCGGTGCGCTCCAGCTCGTGCAGCAAAGTGGTCATCAGCTTGGCGCCGGTGGCGCCAAGGGGATGGCCGAGCGCGATGGCGCCGCCGTTGACATTGGTTTTGCCGTGGTCGTAGCCGGTTTCGGCCAGCCAAGCCATCACCACCGGGGCGAAGGCCTCGTTGATCTCCACCAGATCGATTTCATCCAAGGCCATGCCGGTTTTCCCCATGGCCCTTTTGGTTGCCGGCATGGGCGCGGTCAGCATCCAGATGGGATCATCCGCCAGCACGCTGATGTGGTGGATGCGCGCCCTAGGCGCCAGGTCGTAGCGGGCCACGGCTTCTTCAGAGCAGATCAGCAAAGCCGCCGCCGCATCGCAGGTTTGGCTGGACACCGCCGCGGTGATGCGCCCCCCTTCCTGCAGGGGCTTGAGTTCCGCCATGGCCGCCAGACTAGTGCCGCGGCGAGGGGTCTCGTCCATGCTGACGCCGTTGGTGGGCACTATCTCCCGGTCGAAGCGGCCTGAATCGATGGCGTGGAAGGCGCGCTGGTTGGAGGTTAGGGCGAACTGCTCCATGTCTTCCCTGGAGAGGCCCCACTTCCTGGCGATCATCTCCGCTGAGTTGAATTGGGTCACCAAGCCATCGCCAAAGCGGCCCACCCAGCCGGGCGAGCCGGTGAAGGGGTCCCCGAAGCCGTATTCCTGACCCGCCAACATGGCGGAGGAGATGGGTATGCGGCTCATGGTCTGCACCCCTCCGGCAACCACTACGTCGTCCGTGCCGCTAAGCACCGCCTGGGCGGCGAAATGCACCGCCTGCTGGGAAGAGCCGCACTGCCGGTCGATGGTCACGCCGGGCACATGCAGGGGCAGGTTCGCCGCCAGCCAGCAGGTGCGCGCGATGTCCCCGGCCAGGGGGCCGATGGTGTCGACACAGCCGAACATCACGTCATCGTAGTCCTCCGCGGGCACATCGTTGCGCTCCACCAGGGTTTTCAGCGCATGCCCCCCCAAGTCCGCCGGATGCAGCTCCGCCAAGCCGCCCCGGCGCCGCCCGGTGGGGGTGCGCAGCGCGTCTATGATGTAGGCCTCCGCCATGTTTCATTCCTCCTGTTGCCGTTCGGCCGGGCCGCCTGATTGCCGCTGAAAATCCGCCGCCTGCCCGGTCGCCACAAACGCATCCCTCGCGGTCTGCGAATCTTCGTGCATGTACAGCTCGAATGTGAAGCCCTGCTCCCAGCGGTAGGAGCGGTCCACGTCGAAAGGCTCAATGCCATTCAGCGCCTGCTTGGCGATGCGCAGCGCATTCCGGCTCTTGGCGGCGATGCTGGCGGCGAACGCCCGGGCCGCAGCCAAGTGCTCCGCCCGCGGCACCACCTGCTCCACGCCGCCCAGCCGCCAGGCCTCCTGGGCCGTGACCCGGCCGCCGGTGAAGAACGCCGCCCGCACCTTGGCAAGGGGCAGCAGGCGCTGCATGTGGGCGGCGCCGCCCATGGCGCCCCGGTCTATCTCCGGCAGGGAGAAGTAGGCGTCGTCCGCGGCGATGACCACGTCGCTGGCGCCGCACACGCCAATGCCCCCACCCAAGGCGAAGCCATGGGGCGCGGCCACCACCGGCAGCTCGCAGGTGTGGATGGCTTGGTAGGTGAGGAAGTTGCCGCGATTGACATCCACTATCCGGTTCGGGTTGGCCTGCAGCTCCTTAATGTCCACCCCGGCGCAGAAGCCCTTGCCCTCAGCACGGATCAGCAGGCAGCGCACGTCCGGCCGTCCGGCCAGCTCGTGCACGATGCCGGGCAACCGCAGCCACATGCCGGCGTCGAAAGCGTTCACCGGCGGATGGTTGAAGACGATCTCGCCGATGCGGTCCCGCACCTGCACTTCAAACGGCATGGCGCATCCCCGCCTCGCCAGCAACGCGGCCACAAGCTCCCTTCACGACGACCTTAAGTCCGCTATGGCCTGCGTCAGGGCGGACTCGCCAGTACCGCGGCCACAAGCTCCCTTCACGACGGACTCCAGGCCAAATAGCGCCCGGCGCCAAGACGCTTGCAAGATGCCCCCCCTCGCGGCGAGCGCGGTGTCGGGCGGCCGCCTCCCCGTCCCCACATTCTGCGGTCGGCAACCGGACATCCGACGCCACACCGGGGCCCGAAAAACACCGCGAAATGGGCCTACCCATGTTCTGCGGTCGGCAACCGGACATCCGATGCTTCCGCCAATTGCTCGATTTGGCATGATCGACACCCTTAAGCAGTATCCGCAATCTGACGCCCGCCCGTCTTCTGCAGCCGCGCCAAGGCACCGATGCGGGCTTGGGCATCCGCGACGATGCCCGCCACCAGCGCTTTGCAAGTGGGCAGGTCATCGATGAGGCCCGCCACCTGGCCGCTGGGCAGCACGCCTTCGTCCGGCTTGCCCTGCACCATGGATTTCTGGATGATCATGGGCGCATTGGCGGCCATCAGCGCTTGGGAAAGGGTCAGGCCGCTGCTGTGCGCCATGCGCCACGCGGACTTGGCGAACTCCGCGAAGGAAGCGCCGCTCTCGGCACGAAACCGCCAGCCGTTGGCGACGCCCCGGGCCAGCAAGGCAAGACGGCCGGAACGCTCCAGCCGGGCCAGCGTCTCGTTCATCACCATGCGCTGGGGCAGGCCGTCCAGCTTAGTGCTGACCTGGATTTCCGCCACCTGCGCGGCTAGATAGCGCTCCTTGGTGATGCGGGGCGGGGCGCTTTCCTGGGTCAGCAAAAACCTGGTGCCCATGGCGATGCCGGCGGCGCCGAACGCCAGGGCTGCGGCTAGGCCGCGGCCATCCCGGAAGCCGCCGGCCGCCATGACCGGAAGTTGCACCGTATCCAGCACCTGGGCCAACAGCAGCATGCTGGGGGTGGCGCCGGTGTGGCCGCCGCCCTCCCCGCCTTGGCAGACGATGATGTCGGCGCCCAATTCCGCCACCCGCTTGGCGTGCTTCTGGGCGCCGATGGTGGGCATGCACAGCACCCCGGCCGCACGCAGCTTGCCCAGCAGCTTGGGCGACGGCGAACGCCCGTAGCTCACCGCCCGCACCCCATGGTCGATGACCATATCGACGATGCGCTCCGCGCCCGGCTGGAAGCCGTGGAAATTGACGCCGAACGGACCGTCCACGGCATCCAGGATGGCGCGCACTTCCCGCTCCGCCTCTTCGGGGCGCATCACCGCACAGGCGAGAAAGCCAAAGGCCCCGGCCCGCACACTGGCGATGACCAGTTGCGAAGTGGCCACCCAGCCCATCGCCGTCTGCACGATGGGATAGCGGCTGCCCAGCAGCTGCACCGCCGGCGTATTGAGCGCTTCCACACGCCTACCCGCCTAGCCCACGGACGGCGCAACCGCCGCCGGCATGGCCGCGCCGCAAGGAAATGCGCCAATGCGCCCTTTAGGCCCTCCCGAAGGGCGCCCCGCGACGGGCGGACTGCGGAATCCACGCCGCGCTGCGGGTCGCCCTCCCATGGCCGCAACGCCGTTTCCGGCCGCAACCAGCGGGGCGCTGGGCGAACGCAACTTGTTCAGAGGTTCCCTAGGGACGGCGTCGGAGATGGCGTTGTTCACGGGTTCAGGCAGGGCGGATTCCGGACGGGTTGCCGGCGATGATGGTGGCGCGCAGGTCATGGGGGTCCAGGCGTTCACGAATGATGGCCAGTTGCCGGTGCGTCGGTTCGGGGGTCGTTCCCAAGCCGTCCAGGACGGCCAGTTCAAAGCCGGTGTTGTCCTGCACTTCCTGCAAACTGACGCCTGGATGCAGGCTGATGACGCGGATGCGGTGGTCGGGGCCCAGAAAGTCCATCACCGCCAAGCTGGTGACGATGCGGCGCAGGTCCAGGAAGGCGGGCTTCCTGCCGCCGGGCCAGCGGGCGGGGTTGTAGCCAACGCCGCTGACCATATCCACTTCCCCGGCCACGAAGGTGCGCCTGCTGTGGTTGGGAATGAACATGGAGTTGGCGTTGTTCACGGTGTTTCCAGGATAGCCACGCACCCCCAAAAGGGCCGTTTTCGGCGCATCGTAAGGGCCGATTACGGAGATGTTCATCTGTCCGAAGCGGTCCACCTGCACTGGGGTGACCATGGCGTGGCGCTTGCCCTTGTAAATGATGTCGAAGACGCGCTCATAGGTCATGCGCCCTTCGATCTTGGGCGCATAGCCGTTGCGCGGCCCCACCGGCACGGGTTCGGCCACAAGGTAGGCCTCCCCATCGGTGATCATCAAGCCGGGCTCGAACGTGAGTTTGGCCAACCCCGCGCCCAAACGGGGCGCCAAGCCGATGCTGGTGGCCAGCACCTCGCCGTCGCCGCGAAAGGCTTCCGCCGCGCAGCAGATGCACAGTTCCGCCAAGGTGAAATGGCTCACGGCGGCGCCCGCTAGAAGACCGGCGGCGGCAAGGCGCTGACCGCCTCGGCGCCGCCCACCTCCGCCAAATAGGCCGCCAGCCCCTTGCCCCTGACGTAACGCTCCAGGTAGTCCCGCCAGCCACCCTTCGCCGCCGCTGAATAGGCGCGCAGGTGCTGGACATCCATGCCATACCTAGGAGCGCAGGAGGTGGGGTGGGCCCCATAGGGCGCCAAGGCGACCCCCTGCACCAGGGAGCGCTCTATGGGCATCTGCAGGGCGATCATGGGGTCGTTGAAGGCGCTGGTGTCCACCAGCGCCTCCGTGCTGAGGAAGGCCCGGTCGGCGGCGCGGCAAATCCACTCATCGAAGAACGGGTCTGGCCCGTCGATGCGGGAGTTGCCCAAGGCGTCCGCCGCACTGACATGGCAGATGGCCAGATCGATGGGCAGGGCTGGCATGGCCACCAGGGTTTCCCCATCCGCATAGGGCGAGGTCACCGTCTTGAGTTCCGGGTTGGTGGTCAGCACATCAGAGCCGAAGCCCACCCGGGTGGGCAGGAAAGGCAAACGGCAGGCCGCCGCCTTCAAGCCCAGCTGCAGCATGCCCTCATCGAGCTCCATCACCGCGAAGGCCCCCCCTTGGCGGGCGGCGCGGAAGTGCGCCTCCAGGGGCACCAGATCCATGGACACGAAGCCGAAGATCAACTTGCCGATCTTCCCCGCCGCAGCCAACATGCCCACATCCGGCCCGCCATAGCTGATGACGGTCAGGTCGCGCACATCGGTTTCCAGCAGCGCCCGTACAACCGCCATGGGCTTGCGCCTTGCGCCCCAGCCGCCGATGCCCAGCACCATGCCGGAGCGCACCTCCGCCACGATGTCGCCAATGGCGCACTGCTTGTCGATCACGCCCATGCCGCCCATCGCCTGCCGACGCCGCAACCGCGCCTGCCGGAAGGATGCCGCAACGCCCTATCGCATATGGCGCCGTGCCGCGGGAAGCACGGGGTCAGCGAGTGATCATGCATATTCGCCCAGCGCCGCGCTAAGTTGGAAAGTTGTATTCGTGGCCCCACACATCGCCTATGGTTCCCTTGGTGGGCTGGAAGCTGGACCAGTCATGCTGGCGGCCGTCGTAGCCGAATTCGATGGGGATGCCGCCGGGCGCCAGGAAGTAGAAGGACACCATGTTGTCGTTCCAGTGGCGGCCCAGCGTGGCGACCACCGGCAGGCCCGCCGCCTTCACCCGGTCCAGGCAACTGCCCACGCTATCCAGGGTGGTGGTCTCGGCCATGACGTGGACAATGCCGTTGGGGGCGGGAAAGTTGAACAGGCCCAGGCTGTGGTGGCGGGGATTGTCGGCGTGCAGGAAGTGGACACGCTGTTCCGGGGCGCCCTCGGCTGGCGGCGGCAGGGTGAGTTCGTCGCTGATGGCGAAGCCAAGCACATTGCGGTAGAAGGCGTCCGTCGCTTCGAAGGCCGGCGCCGGGATGACGATGTGGCCGAGGCCCATCGGGTCCGTGATGAACGCGGCGCCGGCGATGGGGGAGGTGAAGCGCCCGCCCGCGCCCGTGCGGCCGTAGTAGAGCTCCAAGGCGTTGCCGGAGGGGTCCACCGCAAAGGCGAGCTCGGTGACGGCGCGGGACGCCGCCTCAGCCTGCGAACCTTGCCCGGTGAGCGCATCGGCCGCGGCCAGCGCAGCCAGCAAACGCTGGTACTCCGCACGGTCCCGGCATTCCCAGCCGGCGGCGGCGAAGCGGTCCGCCTCGGCCTTTTCGATAAGATAGCGGAAGGGTGCGCCATCCATGCGCAGGCGCACCGCGCCATCCGGCGCCGCCCCGGCCGCAAAGCCCAGCACCTGTTCGCCGAAACCCAGCCAAGCGGCAGGGTCCTGCATCTCCAGCCGCACATAGCCCAGCGCTGCTATCGCCATCTTTCCCTCCTGGATTCCGCAGTTGTGCTCAGCGGCGCATGGACGGGCTCAGCCATGCGCCAGAAAGTCCAGGCAGGCTGCGTTGAACATGCGGGTGTGCTCCACCATCACCCAATGGCCGCACTGCGCCACCTCGATCAGACGGCATGGGCGGCAGGCGCGGGTGATCTTCTGGCCGCCGCTGGCCGGCAGCATTCCATCATTGACGCCCCAAAACGCCAGCACCGGGCATTGAATGCCGCCCAGCTCCGCCGCCATGTTGGGAATGCGCATGCGGCCCAACACTTCCGGGGGCTGATGCTGCAGGATGGCGTAGCGCTCCTCCACCAGCGCATCCGTGACATGCGCCGGGTCGTACACCAAATCCTTAAGGACCTGACGCAGACCGTCCTTGTCCAAGGCGCCGCCCACGAAGTTCTGGATCATGCGGGCCATGGCCGGCATGGCCATGTAGGTTTCCAGCTCTTCTATGCCCCCCGGCGCCATAAGAATGAGCTTCTCCACGCGCTGCGCATGGTCCAGGGCGGCGCGAATGCTCACCGCGCCGCCCAAGGAGTTGCCCACTAGGGCGCAGCGCCCCACGCCGACGGCATCGAGAAGGCCAATCAGCGCCTCGGAGAAGAAGCTGGTGGTGTAGTCCCGATCGGTCGGCTTGGAGGAGTAGCCGAAGCCGGGCAGGTCCGGCACGATGACGCGATGGCCGGCGGCGGCGAAGGCCGGCACGTTCAGCTTGAAGTTGCTGTAGCCGCTGGCGCCCGGGCCGCTGCCATGCACGAAAACCACCGTGCCGGCGTCGCCTTCAGCAGCGTACTCCTGGTAGTGCAGCACCAGTTCCCCCACCTGCGCCTGCTTGCCCCGGGGCGGCCCGAGGCCTGCGGATGCCTGCTGCGCAGCGCTGCTCATCGGTTGCCTCCCTTTGCGTCCCAGTCCAGCCGACGCCCTAAATGAAGGGGTCGCCGTTCTCCGCGCCCATGGCCATGGCGCCCAGGTTGCGGGCGTAGGCGGTGGGGTTGTTCGCCACATGGGCGCGGGCGGTGCGGATGTCCCGCCAGATGTCCTGGATGGCGGCGCCGTTGAACACGCTGTGGCCGCCAGCCACTTCGAATAGACGGTCCACGGCGCGGGTCATGTCGTCTATGACGATGCTGGCTTGGTAGCGCCAGCGCACCCGATCGAAGAGGTCGAGAGGCTGCCCGGACTGAACCTGCGCCATCATCTGGTCGAAGTTGCGGAACATCACGGCTTCACTTTGCTCGATTTCGTTCAGGGTCTCCGCCACTCGGCGGGCGATGTCCAGATCGCCGCGCAGCTTGGTCGGGTCCGTACTGCTGCCCTCCGCCCGGCCGGTGAACACCTTAACGGCATGCCGGGCGGCCCCGATGGCCGGCGCGCACACCACCCGCACGAACATCTGCGCCCAGGGGATGTCGTACATGGGGTTGCTTTGCCCGTGGACGCAGTTGAAGCCGTCGGCGCGCTTGTGGGTGCGGTGCTCCGGCACGAACACCGGCGGATCTATCAGGATGTCGTTCGAGCCGGTGGCCTGCAGGCCGTAGGAGAACCAGGTGTCCTCAATTCGGTACTCGGTGCGCGGCACCAGGAAGGTGCGGTAGTCCTCGCCGGGCACGACGCCGCCGAGCAGCGCCCAAGTGCAGTGCTCCGAACCGGAGCTCCAGCCCCAGCGACCGCCGAACTTGAAGCCCCCATCCACCGCCTCCACCTTGGCCCCCACCGGGTTGTAGGAGCTGGAGATCAGGGTGTTGGGGCCTGTGGAGTACACTTCATCCAGAGCCGCCCGGTCCATCAGGGCCAGTTGGTAGGCGTGCACAGCGATGATGCCGCCCACCCAAGCGGTGCTCATGTCCTGCTCCGCAATCTTGAGGTGGGCGCGGAAAAACGCCTGCGGGGAGACCTCCAGGCCACCCCAGGGCTTTGGCAGCAGGCAGCGCATGAAGCCGCAGTCCTTAAGCGCCTCTATGCATTCCCGCGCCACTTGCCGGTCCGCCCGGCCTTGGGCGGCGCGCTCCGCGAACAGCGGCAGATGGGGGTCGATGTCTATGCCCGCCTGCTCCTCGCCGGAGAATCCGGTTGCCGCGGCTTCAGACATGGTGGGTATCCTCCCTGTGCGTTCGCATGGGCGCTGCGCCTAGGCGCATGGTTTCACAGGGTTGGGGGCGTTGTCCATACATTCAGGCCGCTTTTTCTGAAAAGTGCGTAAAATATCAGGTGCTTTTTTACGCAAATATAGCTTCACACAGCCAAATTGTTGCTCTATCGTCAATTCTACCCCAATATAAGCGCCAGTCCATAGACAGGAGGGGATATGCAGCAATTTGCCGGCAAGGTGGTGCTGGTCACCGGCGGCAGCCGGGGCATTGGCCGGGGCATCGTCGATGCCTTCCTGGGCCAAGGCGCCAAGGTGTTCGCCTGCGGGCGCAACGCCCCCGCTGCGCCCCTGTCCCACCCAAGGGTCGCGGGCGCCGCAGCCCGGTTTGTCAAGGCCGACGTCCGCGACGCGGAGCAGGTGCAGCGCCTTGTCGATACCCTGCTTGGGGAAGCCGGGCGGCTCGATGTGCTGGTGAACAACGCCGGCGGCGGACCTGCGGCGGACGCAGCCACCGTCTCGCCGCGCTTCACGGAGGCCATCATCCGCCTGAACCTGCTGGCGCCCCTGCTGGTCAGCCAAAAATGCCATGGGGCCCTGCATGCGGCGCGCGGATGCATCATCAACATCGCCAGCGTTTCCGGCATTCGCTCCTCGCCCGGCACCATGGCCTATGGGGCCGCCAAGGCCGGGCTGCTTTCCGCCACCCTGTCCCTGGCCCAGGAATGGGGGCCCCAAGTGCGGGTGAACGCCATAGTGGCGGGGCTGATCAAGACTTCCCCAGCAGCGGCGCAGGCGCACTACGGCGGCGCGGCCGGCCTGGCCGCCATAGAGAGCAAACTGCCCGCCCGGCGCATGGGCGCGCCGGAGGACATCGCCAATGCCTGCCTGTACCTGGCCTCGGACAGCGCCGCCTACGTATCCGGCGCGTCCCTGGAGGTGTACGGAGGCGGGGAGCCGCCCAGCTTCCTCACGTTCGTTGCGGATGCACTGCGGGACTAGTGTGCCGTCCCGCATGCCACATGCGACGTTGGGCGGCGCCGGCCTGACGGACGCCGCCCCAAGATGAACGTCGCCTAATCGCCGAACTGGTACACCAAGTCCAGGCCGAAGGTGCGGGGACGGCCGAAGGTGGCGCCGGCAAAGCCCAAACTGGCGAAGTCGATGCCCCATTCGCGGTATTCCTTATCGCCCAGATTCTTCACCCAGGCGGAGATGCGCAGGTTGCCCGCCCCGCCCACGGGGATGTCGTTCAGGCTGAGGCGCGCGTTCAGCAGCCAGTAGTCCGCAGAGCTGTCGTAGGCGTTCTGGAACGGATGGAAGACCATTCTGTCCCGATACACCGCATCGACGCGCAGGGACAGCCGCCCCATGGACAAGGGCGCGAAGTCGTACTGCAGGCCAATGGCCGCCGTATGATCGGGCGCGCCCGGCGCGGTGGTGATATTGGCGATGTCCACTTCCTGGTCCGTGGCGGGGTTGCGGTTCAGGTACTCGTCGAACTGCGCCTCCAAATAGCCGTAGGTGACATCCGCGATCAGCCCTTCAGCGAGGATCGCGACCAAGTCCAGTTCAATGCCCGTATAGCTGGCGGTGGCGGCGTTCACCAAGCGGCTGGAGGCGCCGCCGCTGCCGGCCTCGAACTGGGCGATCTGCAAGTCGTCAAACTTGTTGTGGAAGAAGGCGATGTTGGTGCGCACCCGGTTGTCCAGCCAGTCCGCCTTCAGGCCCAACTCCAGGGCGGTGAGCTCCTCTTCGTTCACAGGCACGGAGAAGGACGGCGCATTGGACGCACGGGCGTTGAACCCTCCCGCGTTGTAGCCGCTGGAATAGGTGGCGTAGAGATTCATGTCCTCAGTGGCGGCGAAGTTCAGGTTCACCAGATAGCTAAGGTTGTCCCAGCTCTGCCGGTTGGTCAGCCGCTGGTCGAAGGACACCTGGCCGAGGTTCTCATTGAACAGGAAGGCCTCCTTTTCGTCCTCCGTGTAGCGCAGGCCGCCGGTGAGCTCCAGCTGGTCGCTCAAGGACAGGGTGGCTTGGCCATATAGGGCCCAGGATTCAGATTCCTGCCCGTAGATGAAGTCCACCCAGCCGTTGCTGTTCGGATCCGCCCCTGGGAAGGGGAAAGGCAGCGGCAGACGCTGGCTGCCGACGCACACCGGCCCCACGCCTGGAACGAAGTTGCAGAAGCCGGCGGCGAAGTACTGGGCGGCCAGCCCGGGATCCGCCGCCATGAAGGCGACGGGCAGGGAGAAGGTCTGCGGATTGTCCTGATGGACCTCCTCGTCATAGTGGTAGAAGCCCAGGGTGTAGTTGACCCGGTCGTCCGCCAAGGCGCCGAAAAGCTGCAGTTCGTGGGTGGTCATGTCCATCCAGCTTTCCTGCAGCAGGGCGTGGAAGCCTGGCGTGGGCACCGCTTGGCCCCTGCCGTAAAACAGGTCCGGCACCACATAGGCGCCCGCATCCAAGTCCGTCCCCTCGTTGACCTGTTCCGTGCGGCGGTCGCCGAAGATGTACTTCAGGGTGACGTTCTCAAGGTCCAGCTGCGCGGTCAGCGTGTGGCCCTCCACGTCCAGCTTGGACACGCCCATGTTGTCCAGAACGAACTCATCCTGCCGATCCTTGGGGTTGCCGATGGTGGCGGCAAGCTGCTGGTAGTAAGGGCCGCCCAATTGCGCGAAGGGGAAGGGGGTGGTGGTGAAGCCATTGTACAGGCTGTCCTTGACGGCCAGAATCTGGAAGGGCGTGGCGGCCCCTTCGTTGTTGGTGTCGTCATAGCTGTAGTCCACCGTGAAGCTGTCCGTGGGCGTAAGGCGCAGGGCGAGGCGGAAAGCGGCGTTGTCCTCCCCGCCAAGTTCCCTGGCCCCGCCAGGATGGGTGTTTTTCGCCCAGCCGTCATAGTCCATCAACATGCCCGACAGCTTGGCGGAGAGCATCTCTCCCATGCTGGGCAGGTCAACGGAGCCGGCGTAGCGGCGGTAGCCATCGTTGCCGACCGAGGCGGACACCGAGGCGCCCAGTTCCCCGGAAGGCTTGGCCGTGGTGATGTTCAGCGCCCCGCCGGTGCTGTTGCGCCCGAACAGGGTGCCCTGGGGGCCGCGCAGAACCTCCAGGCTTTGAATGTCCACGATATCGAACACCGCGCCCACCGTCTTGCTGACGTACACGCCATCGATGTACACACCCACCTTGGGGTCCACCAACAGCGAAGTTTCGCCCGCGCCGACGCCGCGGATGCGCACCCCGGCGTTGGAGTTGGAGGCCGGCTGCTTGTTCATGATGGTGTTGGGGGCCAGCGCGCTGACATCGGTGAGGTCGAAGATGCCGAGGTCCTGAATCTTTTCGCCGTCAAAGGCCGTTACGGCCACGGGCGTTTCCTGCATGATGGTCTCCCGCCTCTGCGCGGTGACCACCACCTCCTCCAGCACGGCGCCCTCCTGAGCGGCGCTGGGGGCGGATAGAAGGCCAGCCCACAGGGCCGCCGGCGCAAGCAGCGCCACTAGGGTTCGAGCATGTTTTGCCATTGCAGCTCTCCGGTTGGGGTCATAGGGGTTGAAAGTCATGGTCAAGGATATTCCGTTGGCTCTTTTGCGCACTGCGTTTTGTGCTTTTAGGCGGCGCTCAGCGATTGCCGGGCGTCCTGCTGCGCCGCCTCGTGGTCGTCGGCGGCGGCGATGATGCGGCCCCAGCGGTAGTCGTACTTCAGGTTCTTGACCGCCAGAGTGGTCTCCACATGGCGCACGCCCGAGATGGTCATGATCTCCGCATTCACCCGGCGCACCAGTTCCGCGCCGTCCTGCACCACGGTAATGGCCAGGATGTCGTAGCGGCCCAGGGTGGTGGCCACAAAGCGCACGAAGGGCAGCTTGGCGATGGCTTGGGCGGTCTGGGCGATGCCGTGCAAGTCCGCGCGCACGCCGATGTACGCCATGATGGGCATCTTGGGACCGGCGAAGCTGGTGAGCGCCACAATGCGGATCATGCGGTTTTCCTGCAGGCGCCTGATGCGCCCCCGCACGGTGCCCTCCGCCAGCCCTAGGGACTGGGCGATCTCGCGGTTGCTGATGCGGGCGTCGCCGGAGAGATAGCCGAGGATCTGCCGGTCCACCTTGTCGAATCTGCGCTTGCTCATAGTCGCGGCACGTAATCCGATTGGTACTTGTACACCTCCACGGTAAGCGCCGGCGTTAGACGGCCGATGCCGTCCACTTGCGAGACCTCCTCGTGCAGGAAAACAGCCAACTGCGCAAAGGATTGGGCCGCCACCAGAATCTCAAGATCGTGCGGCCCGGTGGTGAGGTTGACGGAGAACACTTCCGGCAACTCCGCCAACTCCCGGCCCACGGCCTCGGCATTGCGGTTCTCCACCTCGATGCCGATGGCCAGCAGCAGGTCGTAGCCGGCGGCGGCAAAATCCGTGACCGCCACAACGCGCATGACGCCGGCCTCTTCGAGCAGACGAATGCGCCTGCGGATTGTGGAGGATGAGGAGCCCAATGCCTTGGCGATGTCCTGGGTGGACATGCGGCCGTCCCGGCGCAGCAGATCGATGATCTCCCTATCCAATTCATCTGGCGTCAACGGCGCCTCCCGCCGCATGTCGGCGGACTGGCGGCAACGCCCGCCAGCGCCGATCGACAAAATGGTTCTGCGGATGCTACCCCAGTATTTTGCGGATTTAAACCTTTTTCCGGCGGAATTTTTGCTGTTTGCGTATGCCTTTCGTGTAGAATTACGCATTTGACGGCTTCGGTCAAACACATCAGCCCATTGGCAGCGCCGCAATTCGCCGCTTTCCGCCAACGGAAAACAAAGTCTGAATTCCAATTGAGGCATTGCCGAACGCTTGGAGAAGCCCATGACCGGTTCCCTTGCCCAGCGCGTGGAGCGGCTGGAATCCATAGAGGAAATTCGCCAGTTGGCGGCCAAGTACGCCCTTTCCCTGGACATGCGGGACTTGGACGCCCACGTCAACCTGTTCGCCCCGGACATCCGCGTCAGCCGCAACAAGCAGGGCCGCGGCCACCTGAAACGCTGGCTGGACGACACCCTGCGCCTGCAGTTCACCGGCACCTCGCACCACACCGGCAACCACATCATCGAATTCGAAGACCCTGAGCGCGCCTTGGGGCTGGTCTATTCCAAGAACGAACATGAAACCGGCGCGGACTGGGTGATCATGCAGATGCTCTACTGGGACAACTACGAGCGCATCGATGGCCGCTGGCTGTTTCGCCGCCGCCTGCCCTGCTACTGGTACGCCACGGACCTCAACAGGCCGCCCATTGGCGACCGCAAGATGCGTTGGCCGGGCCGCGAGCCCTATCGCGGAGCGTTCCATGAACTGTTCCCTTCCTGGCAGGCCTTTTGGCGGCACCCGCCCACGGAGGACGAACCTGAGGTGGCTCCCCCTGCGCCCCTGGAGGAATTTCTGAAGACCGTGCGCCGCGGCGCGCCGGACCCGCGCATGCGGATACGCTAGTGTGCTGTCCCGCGGCCCCGGACCTCAGCCGCACAATTCCACAGATTCTGCGGCAGGCGGCCGCCGCCTATGGGGACAAGGCGGCCATCGTGGAGGAAGGCGGCTGCCTCACCTTCGCCGAGATCAAGGCCAAGGCCGACGCCATCTCCCGCGCCTGCATCGCTGCCGGCCTTGGGCATGGGGAGCGCTTCGCCATCTGGGCGCCGAACATGGCCGACTGGGTGTGCGCCGCCTTGGGCGGCCAGCAGGTGGGCGCCGTGCTGGTGCCCCTAAACACCCGTTTCAAGGGCCGCGAGGCCGGCGACATCGTGCGGCGCAGCGGCGCTCGCCTAGCCTTCGCCGCCGGAGATTTCCTGGGCCTGGACTATGTCGCAGCGCTGCGCGGGCAGGCCTGTCCGGCCCTGCGGCAAGTGGTGCGCCTAGGCGGCGCTACGGACGCGCAGGACGCGCTGCAGGCGTTCGTGCGCCAAGGGTCCGGCATTGCGGATGACGCGCTGGCCAAACGCATCGGCGCCGTGGGGTCCGACGACCTGAGCGACATCCTCTACACCTCCGGCACCACGGGGGCGCCCAAGGGGGCCATGACCAACCACGGGCAGAACATCGCCGTCTTCGCCGCCTGGTCCGCCGCCGTCGGGCTGAACGCCCAGGATCGCTACCTGATCATCAACCCCTTCTTCCATTCGTTCGGCTACAAGGCCGGCTGGCTGGCGGCCTTGCTGCACGGCGCCACCATATATCCACAGGCCACCTTCGACGCGGCGCGCACCCTGGTTCAGATCGAGCGCCACCGCATCACCATGCTGCCCGGCCCGCCCACCCTGTTTCAATCCCTGCTGGCCCACCCCGCCACCGCCAAGGCGGACCTCAGCTCCCTGCGCCGCACCGTCACCGGCGCCGCAGTGGTGCCGGTGCAGCTAGTGCGGGACATGAAGCGCAAGCTGGGCTTTGCTGAGGTGTACACGGCCTATGGGCTGACCGAATCCACCGGCGTGGTGACCCTTTGCAGCGCCGAGGATGACTTCGACACCATCGCCAACACCTGCGGCCGGGCCATGGGCGGCGTGGAGCTGCGGGTTGCCGACGCGAACGGGACGCCCCGGCCTGTCGGCGAACCGGGCGAGATCTGGGTGCGCGGCTTCAACGTCATGCAGGGCTACCTGAACGACCCGGCCGCAACCGCTGCGGCCATCACGCCGGACGGTTGGCTGAGAACCGGCGACGTCGGCGTGCTGGACCAACGCGGCTACCTGAGGATAGTGGACCGCCTGAAGGACATGTACATCAGCGGCGGCTTCAACTGCTACCCGGCGGAAGTGGAGAACCTGCTGCTGGACCATCCCGACATCGTCGAGGTCGCCGTGCGCGGCGCGCCGGACGAACGCCTCGGCGAAGTCGGCCACGCCTTCGTGGTGGCCCGGCCCGGCGCCAAACAGGACGCTGACGCACTGCTGGCCTGGGCGCGCGCCAACATGGCCAACTACAAGGTTCCCAGACGCATCAGTTGGCTGAACGCCCTGCCCCGCAACGCCACCGGCAAGGTGCAGAAATTCCGGCTGAAGGAGGACTGACGGGCGCACCCCCGCCGGAATCTCATCCTTGGCGCCCCGTAGGAACCCCCAGGACCATCCCCAAGTCGTCCACGAGCCCTCAGCAAAGCCCTATGGCGAAGGTTTGTGAATATTCGTCGGAAGACTCCGCAGTATTCTGCGGCATCTAATGATCTTCCAGAAACTTTCTTTCAAGAGCGAACACTTTGGGATGGTCCTGATGGGAACCCCTGAACAGGTTGCGTTCGCCCAGCGCCCCGTTCTCAGCAGCCGGAGATGGCGTTGCGGCCGTGGGAAGGCAACCGGCAACGCAGCGGGCATTGCACAGTCGGCCCGCCGCGGGGCGCCCTTAGGGAGGGCTTAAAGGACGCTTACGGCGTTGCGGCTCATTTTGTGGTGCCTGCCACACGGCTTCGCAACGCCTTGCCATCACGCCCTTAGGCTCATCTGGGCTTCCGGGACCTGTTCAGAGGTGCCCATAGGCGCTAGAGCGCGGCGGCGATGCCGGTGGCCGGCGCCTCCCGCCCGGCGCCCTCCGCGACGATCAGGGAAGGCACCAGAAAATCCCTGAGCATTTGCCGCAGCCGGAATTCATCCCCCGCCACGGGAAAGTTGACCGTCTGCAGAGACATCATCACAAAGGTGCACCACTCCACATAGCGCTCCAAGGTGACGCCCTCCCGCAGCCGCCCCTGGCGTTGGGCGCGCTCGAAGGTGGGCCTTGTGCAGGCCCTGGAGGCCTCCGCGCAGGCGGCCAAGGCCACATGCACCCGATCATAGAGTTGCGGGCTGTTTTGCGCATACAGCAGCCGCAGCGCCGGACGGCGGCGCAGCTGGCGGATGAACCAGATCATGTCGTCCACAATCTGCGCCGCCAAGTCGGCGTGTTCATAGCGGTGGGCCTCGAAGTCCGACATCAGCTCGCCAAAATCGCGCAGCACCGCCTGGTTCAGCACGTCATCGGCGTCCTTGAAGTAGCGGTAGAAGGTGGTGCGGCCAAGGCCGGAGCGCTCGATGATGGCGCTGACGGTGGTGTTCTCCACCCCCTGGGCCAAATAGAGGGCAACAGCCGCATCGAGAATGGCGCGGCGGGTGTCCTCGGTGCGCACCTGCTGACGACTGATGGGAGGCTGTGTCTTCATAAGGGAACAAAATAGCAAAAAATATTCTTTTTTACTATTGTTTCGGAACAAATTCATGTATTCTATTCCGCCATTATCCATTCAAACTGCATTCCATCTGATCACTGCATTCCACCTGATCGATGACCCCTGCATCAGGTCAGCAAACCAAACAAGGAGTTCGCCATGCCAGACACGTTCGAGACCCAAGAGGCCTTCCGCAAGAGCCAGGAAAGCGGAACTGCCCCCCAAAGCGTCCCCGGCGACCACTTCAATTGGCCGATGCTGAAGATCAGCTACAACACGGACCCGGAAAAGCTGGCCGCTCTGCTGCCGCCGGGCATCGAACCGGCAGCAGCGCCGGAAGTGCGGCTGACCATCTACACCTTCGCCATCAACAACGAGCCGGAGAACGGCCTGGTGATGAACGTGGCGGCCAACTACGACGGCATCGAAGGGGAATACTCGCTGGGCTACGCCATCGACCAAGAGCAGGCCGTGTACATCAGCCGGGAGCATTGGGGCCAGCCCAAGTACTTGGCCGCCATCCGCTATTTCCGTCTGGGCAACTTGGTGGAGGCCACCGTGCGCCACCAAGGCCACACCTTTCTGGAGTACCGGGGACAGGTGCAGGGCGATGACGAAAACGGCGCCGTCACGGAAGTGAACGAATGGTGGATCAAGTGCGCCCGCACCCCATACATGACGCCCAACCAATACGACCTGCCGCCCCGGGTGGTGCGCGTGTACGCCAAGTACCGCACCGCCTTCCAACAGTCCTTGGAAGGCGAGCTCATCCTGCGGGACAGCGCCTGGGATCCGCTGGCCAGCCAGTTGCCCATTGCCGGGCCGGTGGACGCCCGGCTTTGGTGGCCGGAATTTTTGGCGCGGGAGATCACCCCCCTCGGCCATCTGGATGCGGAAGGCTTCTGGCCGTTCTCAGACACCATTGGCGGTTCGCGCTTCATCGGCATGAACGGCGGCCCGCCCCCGCAGGGCTAGCCCCAACGCCACCCCGACGGACCACAACAGCAAGGAGCGAACGGCCAATGCAGGACTTTACGAACAAACTGGCGGTCATCACCGGCGGCGCCAGCGGGGTGGGCAGGTCGTTGGCCTTCGCTCTGTCGGACCTAGGCGCCCGTGTGCTCATCGGCGACGTCGATGCGAAGGGTCTTCAGGAAACCGAGACGGTCCTTAAAGCCAAGGGAGCGGACGCCCACGCCAAACACTGCGACGTAACCGATCAGGAAAGCCTCAACGCCTTGGCCCGGTGCGCCTTCGATGAACTCGGCGGCGCCCATTTGGTGTTCGCCAACGCCGGCATTTCCGCCGGCGAAGCGGGCCCCATGTGGGGCTATGCGGAGAACGACTGGAAGTGGTGCTTCGAGGTGAATCTATGGGGGGTGGTGCGCACCATCAACGCCTTCATGCCCCGGCTAACGGAGCAGGGCGAAGAAGCGCACTTCGTTACCACGGGTTCCGGCAACGGCGCCTTCCTGGTCTATCCGGAGCAACCCGTTTATTCCGCCAGCAAGGCGGCGGTGCAGGCGGTCACCGAGGCGCTGCACCATCAAACCCGCCAACAGGGCAGCCCGGTGCAGATCCATGCCCTGTTCCCCGGCCCCCATGTGGTGGACACAGGCATCTTCAATTCCGGCCGGGTGCGCCCGGAGCGTTTCAAGAAGGCGCAAGGCGCCCCGGACATGGGCATCCGCTCCGCGGACGACATGCGCAAGATGATGCAGGCGTTCGGCATGGAGCTGGTCACCACGCACCCGGACGAAGTGGCGCAAACCGCCATCCAAGGCGTGCGGGAGGGGAGGTTTTGGATCCTCTCCCTCAATCCGGGCGCCGAGGCCAACATCAAGGCGCGCATGGATTCCATCATCAAGCGCGGCGACCTGCCCGTCCCCTCGTTGGGCTAGGCGCAGCCGGCAGCGCAACCTGAACAACCCCAATGCAGCGAACCAACCGCGTGAACCCTGCCACATAACCCCCAACTGCATAACCCAAGGAGGCGGACCATGGACTTGCCCATACCCTTTGGCTGGTATCCACTGGCATACAGCGCCGATGTCGAAGTCGGCGACGTGCAGCCACTGTACTACTTCGATGAACACATGGTGCTGTTTCGCGGCGAAGATGGCGAAGCCCACGTCATCGAAGCCTTTTGCCCGCACCTAGGCGCCCATCTGGGCCACGGCGGCAAGGTCAAGGGCAACGCCTTGGCCTGCCCCTTCCACGCCTGGGAATTCAACGGCGGCGGCGAGTGCGTCAACGTGCCCTACGCCAAGGCGATGCCCAAGCGGGTGGCCAATGGCCCTTGCCTGTACAGCTATCCGGTGCAGGAGCGCAACCGCATGATCTGGGCTTGGCATCACCCGCGCCGCCTGTCCCCGCTATTCGATCTCGACGACATCCCGGAGCTGGCGGACCCCAACTGGAGCGAGTACGACTGCTACGAGTGGGAGATCAACTCCGCCATCCAGGAAACCGGCGAAAACGCCGTGGACATCGCCCACTTCGTCTATGTCCACAGTTCCCGAGGCATGCCCGACGCCAAGGTCACCCTGGACGGCCACCGCCGCTCCACGGACATGATCACCCGCGCCCCGGTCATAGACGAGCGGGGCAACATAGATGTCTCCAAGACGGAGGACATGCACCTGATCACCAAAAGCTGCGGGCCGGGCATGACCACGCAGATTTTCAGCCGGGCGTTCAAGACCATCATGCTGGGCGCGGTGACGCCCATCACCGCCAACAAGATGAAGCTGCGCTTCGCCTTCACCAAGCCGCTGAACATCTCCGAGCAGTTCAACGTGCTGACCGATGGGCTGATCGCGGAGATCGTGCGCCAAGTGGGCCAGGACATTCCCATTTGGGAGCACAAGATCTACCGGGAGAACCCCATCCTGTGCGACGGCGACGGCCCCATCGCCAAGTACCGGCGCTGGTTCAGCCAATTCTACGACGACCCGGCGGCGGACCAGCCCCCGGTGCGGCTGATATCCTAGCCCGCGTATGGTGCCAAGCTCCTTGATGAGTCGCCGAATGCTGCTCCATTGCGGCATGTTGGCCGGCAATCATTCACGTCAACCACAACTTGCAAGGTAAGGACCATGGACCGTTTCACCGTCATCTCATCCGACTGCCACGCCGGGCTGCCCCCGGATCAATATCGCCCCTACCTGGACCCGAAATATCGGGAAACCTTCGATCAGGTCCTGCCCCTGCAGAAGAGCATGACCGACAAGTTTGAGCAGATCTTCCTGCTTAAGGAGATCAATGACGAATGGCGGGCGGGCAACGAGGCCCATCTCTCCGGCGCCTGGGACTACGAGCAGCGCCTGCAGGTGCTGGATGGGGACTGCATCGCCGGCGAGATCATCTTTCCGGACGGGGTGACCGAGCAGAACGCCCCGCCCTTCGGGGCCGGCCTGGCGTTGCCCACCAAGAACATCGTGCCGGACCTGCAATGGGCCGGCGCCCACGCCCACAACCGCTGGCTGGCGGAACTATGCGCCCGCAACCCGGTGCGCCACTTCGGCGTTGGCGTCTGCCCCCTGCTGTGGGATGTGGAGCGGGCCGTCCAGGAAGCGCGTTTTGCCGGCGAAAACGGCATCGGCGGGCTGCTGATACCAGCCATCACCTCCGGCTTCGACGGCTACCACAACCCCAAGTACGACCCCTTCTGGGAGGCCTGCCAAGACTTGGGACTGGTGATTTGCTTCCATTCCGGCCCCGGCCCCTATGACGACTTCTTCGGCGAAGGCTTCCCGGAAACGGACCAAAGCCAGTATCCCGGCGCCGTCGGGGTCTATATCTCCGAGGTGTTCTTCTGGTCCTACCGCGGCCTGATGTTCATGCTTTGGGGCGGCGTGTTCGAACGCTTCCCGAAGCTGCGCGCCAGCGTCACGGAAACCGGCCAAGGCTGGCTGCTGCCGCCCATGCTGCGCATGTTGGACCACCACTACAACGACACTTACTTCAGCGCCAAGCTGGGGGACTACCGCAGCCATCTGTCCATGTCCCCGGCGGACTACTTCCGCCGCAACTGCGCGGTCGGCGCCAGCTGCATGCCCAGGCAGGATGCGGAGATGCGCCACCAGATGGGCATGAAGCAGATCATGTGGGGCAGCGACTACCCGCACCCGGAAGGCACTTGGCCCAACACGGTGCCGCAGATGGTGGAGACCTTCAAGGGCCTGCCGGAAGACGACGTCGCCGCCATGCTGGGCGGCAACGCCATGGAGTTCTACAACCTAGACCAAGCCGGCCTGGACAAAGTGGCCACAAAAGTGGGCCCCCAACGCCTGGACTTCGCCGCCTAGTGTGCTGTCCCGCAAGTAAGTGGGTTTTAGTCGCCAGGCCATTTCTGGCTCCCGGCAAGGCGCGACGACGCCCCGTGGCAGGCCCCACACAAGGAGGAGC
>CAYGBY010000021.1:14407-30782 GCA_964348115.1 uncultured Pseudomonadales bacterium | reverse complement strand
CGGGGTTGGAAATCCTCGTCGACCCGCACCAGCCCGGCGAAGAGCTGCACGCCGCGATTGCCCAAGTGACTTCGGGGGGCTGGTTCACGGCGGGGGACGGACCAAATACCTTCAAACGAGAAAAAGATCGGGTGCCCTATGTACTCGGGGCGACGTTGATTTCAGAGCTTAAACAAAATGGCGGGGCGGGGGAGGTCCGCAGTGACATTGCGAAGTTCTTGGATCCGCTTAAAGCGCTTTCACTGGGAGCAGGAATCCTGCGTGCGGCGACGACAATTGCGCTCGTGGAAAGAGACACATCGAGCAGCGTGAAGCGAGAACTCGTTGCGAGGTGGCTGGACGAACAGAACTTTGCAACTGAAGACTTTGAGGCGATTTGGCGCCTGGCTGGGCTGGACGCGAAGCTGTTTCTCGACATCGTTGAGGGCGAGTGGATAGGGACACACCGGAGCACCTTAAAAGAGGAAATACTTATTAAGGTACTGGCGAACGCCGCCGATTTCACAACGTTCAGAGATCCCTTGAAGGTGAAACTCACCGAGTGGCTCGGAACTGCTTGGCCGGTTGCATTGGCAGCCAGCGGCCAAAACAGCACCCGTGACATCGACGACATATCGATGGGCACCGGGGAGCCAACGACCATTAGGGAACGCATTGACAGTTGGATGAATTCCACAGAGCCGAGTGAATTTGCGCCTATCCGCCTGCGGGAGGAAAAGGAGTGGGGTTGGTTAGGTCATCGCGCCGTCGCCGTCATGTCGTATCTCCCTAGGAGTCCGTACACGGTAGTACTGGCGGCTTGGGCGCTAAGCCGCGCCTTGATGCAAAGCCCTCAACACCTCGATAACGTGGCATGGTTGCTGCGTATCAACACCGAGGACCCGGTCGAGGCAGACGAAGCGCTCGGCGTCGTTGCCGGTCGATTGGAGCGGCATTCGCACTCGATAGCGATACAGGCCGGGGCGTACTTGCGTCAGGCCATGAGCCACGTTCTGCGGGGGGATCAGCTGACCAGAGAAGACGACCTCATGTCTGACGATCAAGGGCAGCCTGTGGCAGGTGATCCTGCAAAGTTCAAAGGCGATGCGTTGTTCAAGGCGGTAGCTGACTACCTCGCACCCGGCGGTTGGAAGCGGCACAATGCAACAGCCGGTGCCGCCCTGATCGATGCCTTGATTGAGCATCGATTGCCTACCGTCGGACGGGAGATCGAGCTCCTGTCGAACCGGTTCTCGGAGATATTTACAGTAATAACTCCGAAGTCCCGCTCGCTGTTGAAAGAGGCGTTCGAGGGGGCACGGGTGGAAGCCCAAACGGGGGATGGCCAGCAGCTACAGTTGTCGGTGCGCCTGGGATCCATGGCTCTGTTGTTGGAGTTGTTCGATGCCCCAGCAAAGGAGCAGTCTCGCTTGCTGGTTGCTTCGAAGTACGCGTCGATGGGAAACGAGTGGTTGGGAATCTGCCAACGAACTAAGCCGGGAGAACTTGATGATTTGAGTATCGCTTCCGCATCGCCGCCTGGGTTGTTGTTGTGGTTGACATGTGCGGGTTATTTCCTGGACGAATCATCGGCCGCATCGCTTAGTTTCCTGCCATCATTGGTGACCAACCAGGATGTCGAGATTCGATGGCGCGCGGTCGAGATTGCGACGCGTAGTGGACACGTGGAGGCGTTGCTTCAGTTCGCCGAATCAAAGTTCGCATTGTTGCCACAGGACGACAACAATCAGGATTTTTTGGAGGGGCTCGCACGCAATGACGCGTTACTCAAACTCGAATCCTTGCGACCAGGCACAGCGCCCTTAGATCAACTCGACAAGCAGTCTGCAGCACTCCGGGTGCTGCGGGGCGACGTTTCGGCAGATGCTGTGGACGCGTTTGAAGACTACTTGGTCAGCGAGCTCAAAGCTGTAGTAGTCGCCAACTCCTGGGCCTCCCGTCGCTATTGGTGCAGCTACCTGGACTGTGTGAAATCGCTAATTGAACAAAAAGGCGATCAAGTCATCGATCGTCTGGTACGCTTGACGGAAACAGCAACTCAGCGCGCCCACTGGGCATTGTTAAATGACTTCCCGGTTTTAGATACCATGCGGGCACTGAAAGAAGTTTACCCAGAAGTGGCACTTAGGGCATTCCGAGCGCTGAAGGATGGGATCAAGCGCAGCCTGCTATCCAAGGAAACTATCGATGGATTCGCTTTCGAGCTCTCTCGATCCGAGGCGAGCGACGCTACTTGTGACGAATTGCTGGCTTCAGCCATAACGGACAAGGAACTGTCCGATCTCGCCTACTTCTGTCACGAGCGTGGCCGCATCGACTGGCTATTGGAGCGGATTGCAACGCACGAGGCAAGCAAGCGGCCCGCCGACGTTGCGAAGGCGTTCACGCTGCTCGGTTGCTGCGACGAGTCGGCGGATGCAGAGGCGCTTTGGGACGCGTTTAACTCACGGCCGCCAAACAACACGTGGCTTCTTCACGTATTGCGTCAGAGCTGGGAGGATTATTCTCGGAACCGTCGGGCAAGGTCCGCGCTTAAAGCATTTTGGCAACACGATTCGCACGCAGATGCCCGGCATGCGTGGAAGCTAATGGAGGAGAACTGTGACAGGCGAGCGGGGATCTGGTTTGCGGAGATTCAACCGAACTATCAAGACGCGCAACATGCGAGGCATCTAGCAAGAAATCTGGGTGTGAGTGGTGTCAACCAGGCGATCAAGAGGGATGGAGACAGACGCAAAAGGCAACTATTTCACACGCCGATCCCGTTCTCCAACATGGCACCATGGAGGTGATGTGGAGGTCAGGGATCTAATCCAAGCGATCACCAAGCCCCGATAGGCGGCGTAATCCAGCGAAGGCCTGCCATAGCGATTTGCCGTCTCCGATGATGATAATCCAAGGTCAAGGCCTGGCTGGCTCGGCGGGGGCGATATCACATGCATTACACCCCAACCTACGCCTCCTGGATCAATCAGGTGGAGCGCTGGTTCGGCCTCATCACTCAACAGGCCATCCGCCGCGGCTCATTCTCCGACGTCAAGAAACTGGTGAACAAAATCAATGCCTACATGGAGCACTACAATGCCAAGACAAGCCCGTTCGTCTGGGTCGCCGCCGCCGAATCGATCCTCGCCAAAATCGAGCGGCTTTGTTCAATTATTTCCGGGACACAACACTAGGGTCCATTTCCGCATGGGCGGGGGCACCCTAGGCATGGGCCAGCATACCCCGCGTGGGCGCGGGGAGCCAAGTCACTACGAACCGCACCAGACGTAATCGATTTGGCAGGACACATGCAACTGCTCCTTGAGGAGGGAATCTAATTCTTTGTTGTGCGCCAAATGCGATTTTCAGGCGGTTCTTTAGAGGTGTATGTGTGTGCGTTGGAGGAGGGGGGGTTAGACAGTTTGAGGGTAAAGCCAAGGGTTGTTTTCGTGTTGGTCAATCGCCCTCGTTGATATCCTATCGTCTCACGAGCGATGCCAATTTGGGAGTTCTCTCGGAAGCGGGTGTGCGGATCAGCATGGACGGCCGGTGCCGCGGGATCGATAGGCGGTTCATCGGGCGGCTATGGCGTTGGCTGAGGTGTGAGGCGGTGTACCTAGAGGAACTCACTGGAGGTCGCCGCGTCCGTTGGGTAATTCGTTCGTGGCTGGGCCACTACAAACACTGGCGCCCACACTTGGCGCTGGGTGGGCAGACACCAACGGAGAAGTATTTCGAGAGTCGATCCGCGAACCCCGGGGCGGTGGCCGCGTGAGCGGGCACCGCCGTCGTCCTTAGCTTTGCCCTCGGACTGTTCAACGAACCAGGACCACCTCAGGGTGAGAACCCGGCTGCGTATCGCGTTCGACTCAGTCTGAGCCTACGCAATCACACGCTTGGCTTGGAGAAATCCTAATGCCCATTCAGTACCCGGGTGGACCGGAAGCGTGCGTCGGACAATAACGAGCCAAGAACCAGTCGTTTGGAACGGCCAGTCAAGCGGCCGCCGCCAGCGTGGCCAGACGTTTACCTCCGCAAGGCGTCAAAGGAGGTTTGGCCGTCGCCCTCGATCAGCAGTTGGGCGGTTTCCAGGCGTCCGCGCTCTGCGGGAAAGGCTTGCACCAAGCCCATCGCAAGGTCGCGCAGGGCGCGTGAGAACGGGGTGTCGAACAGGGTGCCGGCGGTGCCGGCCAGCTTCAGGGCGGCTTGGGCCACCTTGAAGCTGCACTCCGCCACCTCGCCCTTGCAGGTGCGCCAGAAGGGCAGGACCTCCTCTTTGGGCACGATGGGCGGCTCGGCCGTTTCAATCTGCACCATGCGGCGCGCCCATAGCATGGCGGTGTTGAGCGCTGCGTACATCTCCCCAATTAGCTGCTGTTGGTAGGGCCCGCTGCCCAAAGGACGTCCGGTGTCCTGAAACTTGCGCTCCCGCATGTTGCGCATGGCGGCCTGGTACACGGCGAAGGCGCCGCCGAGGTAGATGCAGGAGGCGGCCACTTGGTTGCCCACAAAGCCGGAGCGGCTTTGCGAGCACATCTTCACGAAGGCGCCCGGAATGGTTAAGGCGTCGGCGTCGGCGACGAAGACCCGCTCCAGCACCAAGCCTTCGGTGGCGGTGCCGCGCATGCCTAAGGCGTTCCACTTGATGCGGCCACGGGCGCCGGGGGCATCGCGGTCCACCAGAAAGGTGCATAGACCGCTGGCGTCGTCGCTGCCCTCCAGGCTGGCGGCGACCAGATACCGGTCGGCGATGCCGGTGGCGCAGCCGAAGGACTTGCTGCCGTTCAGTTCCCAGCCGCCCGGCGCGGGGCTGGCCTTGGTGGTGATGGTGATGGCCGCCGCCTCGGACTTCACCGATTCGCTGGCGAAGTTGGCCAGCCACTTGCCCTCTTGGCCCATGATGCGCAGCACTTTCTCCGCGAAGGCCCGCACGATGGGCGCCTCCTGGTCGTTGAAAAGGCCCGCCGCAAGGGCGCTAAGGGAGAGGTTGCCCCGGGAGGCGGAAGTGAGGTGAAAAAAATAGGCCAAGGCGGTGGAGGGGCACACGGTTCCGATGGCGAAGCTGGCCCCCGCCCAGGCCCGCAGGCCGCCGCCGAGGCCGCCGTACTCCTTGGGCACCACTAAGCCCAGCAAACCGGATGCGCTGAGGGTGCGCACGTTTTCCGGGTCAAGATGGCTGTTGCGGTCCATGTCCGCGCTGCGCCCCGCCAACACGGGCAGAACCTCCTCCACCCGCTGCAGCATCGCCCGTTCGGAGGGGCTGTAGTCCTCGATCAGATGCTCTGCGGTCAGCTTGCCCATGATGGCGCCCTCCGCCTTGCCTTAAGCCGAAACACTGGTTCGGCGCAACAGTTCGATTTGCCGTTCGGCCGCATCTTCGCCCACCAAGGGGGTGATCTGATCCCAGACTTTGTCGACATCCCGGTTGAAGATGATGGCCTTGTTGCGCCGGTCCCGGTCCGCCAAGGTGGTTGCGCTGATCCCTTGGCGGGCCGCTTCCGGCACGCCCTGCTCCACTAGGCTCAGCCAGTGGTTCAGGTAGCTTTCCACCAGTTCGTCGATGGCCAGGAACGCCTCCTGCGTGGCGCGCTTGGCCAGCATCCAGGGCGACATGACGGCGTGCTGGCGGGGGCTTAGCTGGGCTGGGGAAAGGCCTGGCGCGGCCTGGCCCTTGGCGAAGGCCGCGGTCAGCGGGGTGAAACAGGCGTCCATGTAGGCGAGGTTCGCCCCGAGGTCCACGCGCGGAATGAGATCCAGATGGAAGGCGTAGTGGTCGCCCGCCTGCACCGCGTCCAGGGTGAAATGGGGCACGGGGCTGTCCGAGGGGGTGAAGGCGAACAGCATGTGGGAGTCCAGGCCGATGGGCGGCACCCCTATGTTGGTGCTGACCAACTGGAAAAGGGGTGCGCCTTGGAAGCGGCGCACTTGGCCGATTCGGCCTTGGTGCACGGGCGCGTGGCAGTGCAGGGGCAGCCAGGCTTCGCCTGTCGCGCCCGGCGTTTCCGCCAGCCCGAAGCGCTGCGCCACGCAATCCAAGGTTCTTCGCCACAGTGCTTCAGCGGCGGATGCCTTTGCTGTGCTCATGGGCCGTCTTCTCCGGTGCGGCAAATGGGATGGAGCAGCCGCCAAGGCCGGCCTGCCAGGAGGTCCGTGCCTGGGGACACCACCTTGTTGGCGGCCTGTTGGGGATGCACCCGCAGCTCGGTGATGCCCGCTTCAGGCGCCGCCCGGATGGCTGGCGGCTGGCTAAGGACGCCATCGAAGGTCCGTTCCCGCCAAGCCCCGCGCAGGGTGAAGTCCTGCTGCAGGCTGGTGGCGAAACTGGCCCCAAAGGGGCCGGGCTGGGCGGCGACCAGCAGATTCATGCGATTCTCAGCGGAACGCTCCAGCAAGCCGGTTTGCATTTCCCAAGGTTCCAAAGGCAGGGCCGGCACGACCAGGGTGTCCGCCCCGGCCAGGGCCGCAAGGCGGCAGGCCTCGGGCACGCAGGCATCGTCGGATGTCAGCAGCGCAAGCCGCAGGAAGCCTAGGTCCAGGCTCTCAACACGCTGGGCAACCGGGGACCAACCATAGCGCTTGCTGGGGTGCAACTGGCCTTGCCGGAGCGTCAGGCCAGCCCTGCCCACCAGCACCGCGCACAGTTGGGGCGGCGTTCCAATCACCACCGTCGTGGCCACGAACTGGCCCTCTCCGCATTGCTTGGCCAACTGCTCGATGTGGCGGCTGGCCGCCGCGGCGGCGGCATCGAGTTCAGCGACCTCTTGCGCCGGCAGGAAAGACAGGGGTGGCAGGGCGGCTAGCTGGGCGCCCCGGGCGAAGGCAGTGGACAGCAGCTGCGCCGTCTCCTCCGCCGCGGCTGGGCCTGTGGCCGATAGTTGAATCAGGGCGCAGGGGACGCTCTCCCGGCCGCTGAAGCTTTGCAGTTGCGCCTTGGGGTCCGCCGCCAAAGGTTGGTAAAGGGCAGGGCGCCGCCAGGCGAATAGGTCGCTGCCGTCCGGCCTGTGCTTGCGGTCCGCCGCGCTGAGATCGATATCCGCGTACACCACCTGCTCTTGGCGGGCAGAGGCTTTGGCCAGCACTTGGCCGTCCGGCGAAACGATTTGGCTCTCCCCGGCGCCCATCAGGAACTGCACCGGAATGCTGGTCAGTTTGGATACGGGGGCCAGCATCTCCGCCGGTATCAGGGGCCCGACCTTGTTGGCGGCGGCGACGAACACCTTGTTTTCCGCAGCCCGCACCGGAACGTGCAGGGTGGCCTCGTCCGAGGCGAAGGAGTTGAGGCTGTTGCACAGCAATTGGGCGCCGCGCAGGGCCAGGCAGCGGGGCGTCTCCATGATCACCCCATCCATGCAGGCGTAAAGTCCGATGCGGCCGAATGGCGTGTCCGTGATGGGCGCCGCCTGGGCGGCCTTGCGCAGAAAGTCGTTTTCATGGCCGATGGGCACCTGCTTGTCGCTGCTGGCCAGCAGCGCCCCATCCGGGCCGTACAGCAGGCTGGTGCCTGTGCATTGCAGGCCCTCCCGCCGCAGGGTGACGTTGATGACCACATAGAAACCCAGGGCGCGGGCTTTGTCGGCGATGCTTTGCAGAAAGGCCCCGTCGAGGCTGACGGATACCCCATGGCAGTGGGCTTGGTCGTCGTACCAGGAGGCGTGGTTGCAGAACTCGGGCAGAACCACGATATGGGGCCGCGCCTTGGCCGCACGATCGAGACTGCGCAGGCAAGCGGCCAGGTTCTCGTCCAGATTTGCGCCGACGGCGAACTGGGCGACCGCCACGCGGGCCTTGTGCCGGCTGCCCGTCCGGCGATGCTGCTGTGCTGTTGCGCCCATTGGATTGGCCGGCTCCCCGCGTTGTCAGGAGGGGTTGCTGAACAGGAATGCCAAGGGATTATTTGACTTAATGTACTATCTTTATATCCTGAAGGCAATGCATGGAGATGAAAGCGTGGAGATGAATGCATGGAGGTGGATGCAGGCTCCATGCTTTGCTTGCCGGAACTCCGCAGCGGGACCACATGGAAGACTACAGCTTGGCGTTGGCGCTCTTCGACTACCTGCCGGTGGTCCTGTCGCTCATCGGCCTGCTGTGGGTGGCGCGGCTGTTGGCGCCGGTGCTGCCGTTCACCCGGCCCGCACTGCTGGCGGGGCTGGGTTTGGTGGTGTTGGGCGGCGCCAGCAAGGCCACCTGGAAACTCACGTGGGTGCTGGCGGGCGCAGATCTGGCGTTGCTGGACAATGCCCTGTTCGTCTGCATCGCCCCAGGCATGGCCCTGTTGGCCTGTCATGCTGTGGCCGCCGACCGTCGTTGGCGCGGCTCGGCCGCACGGCTGCATCCCTTGCGCAACAGCCTGCTCGCCGCCATTGCCCTGCTTGGCGCCGGGGGGCTAACCGCCGTCTCGTTTGACAACAGGGCTTGGTTCTTCGTGCTGTTGGCGGGCGCATCCCTGGCTAATCTGGTCCTCACCGCCATGCTCATCCGCTGCAGCTTGCGCTGGCGTCAGGGGTTTACCGCGGCGATCTTTCTGGTCAGCCTGCTGATCACCCTTTCTCTTGGCGGCCTTGCCCGCTTCTCCGCAGGCTCCGCGCCACTGCAGTGGCTGGCCGAGATCCTGAATGCAGTCGCCACCGGCAGCTTCGCCTGGGCGGCTTGGCGCCTGCTGCGTTCGGCCCCCGCGCCGCCGGGCGCAGGATCACGCGAAAGCGTCTGGGCATTCGAGGTCAAGTCATGAAGGATCAGGGCGTGGCCAAGCGCTTCCTGGGCCTGCAGTTGGAAGGCGGCGTGGGCGCCTTCAACATGGTCACCTACTATTGGGCCTGCCTGACCGGCATCCTGCTTGGCACCTTCGTGCCGCAGATGCAGCCCTACCTGCTGACGGAGTTCCTGCGCATCCCGGAGACCCAGCAGGGCGTGGTCAGCGGCGATCTGTCCTTTTGGGGCGAGGTGGTGATCATCATCATGGTGGGGGTTTGGGGCACCCTGTCGGATCGGATTGGGCGACGCCCGGTGATGGTGGCTGGCTACCTGATCATGTCCTTGGGCGTCCTGGCTTGTCCCAGGGCGCAGAGCTACGAGGAGCTGCTGATGGCGCGGCTGGCCTTTGCCGCCGGCATTGCCGCCTACAGCGTCATGGTGGTGACCTTGGTCGCCGACTACATAAGGGACAACAGCCGCGGCAAGGCCTCCGGCTTTTCGGGCATGTGCAACGGCGTGGGCGCCCTGATCACGGTGATGTTGCTGCTGCGGCTGCCGATGCTGCTGCAGGATGCCGGGCAAACGCCTACGGAGGCCGGTTTCACCACCTACTGGATCATAGGAGGCCTGACCCTGGTCACTGCGGTGCTCATGTGGTTTGGGTTGAGCAAGCAGGAAGTGCGCCCAGCAGGCGCGCGGCGCAGCCTGCTGCGGCAGGCCCGGGAGGGCATTCTGGCGGCCCGTGACCAGGGCATCGCCCTAGCCTATGGCGCCTCCTTCGTCGCACGGGGCAATCTGGCCATTGTCGGCACCTTCTTCACCCTGTGGCTGGCCAACTACGGCACCCTGGAGTTGGGCATGAGCCGTGCGGAAGCCCTGGCTGGCGCCGGCCTCATCATCGCCATCACGCAGACCGCGGCCCTGATCAGCGCCCCCCTGTTCGGGGTGCTGACGGATCGGGTCAACCGGGTCACCGCCCTGAACATCACCCTGCTGCTGGCCTTTCTGGGCTACGGCGGCACCTGGCTGGTGGAGAACCCCTTCGGCCTTGGCATGATTCTGTGCGGCGTGCTCATCGGCATGTCGGAAGTGGGCTGCATCGTCACCAGTTCCGTGTTGATCGCCCAGCAGACGCCAAAACGCATGCGCGGCGCCGTCATCGGCCTGTTCAACCTGAGCGGCGCCGTTGGCATCATGGTGGCCAGCAAGGTGGGCGGCATGCTCTTCGACAACTGGCGGGAGGCCGCGCCCTTCGTCATGTTCGGCGTGCTGGCGCTGGTGGTGCTGGTTTGGGGCTTGCTGGTCCGCGCCAGGGTGCGCCCCATGCAGGAGGCCGATGCGCTATGAGCCAAGCCTACAACGAGATGTCCTATGTGGAGGTGGCCGAACGCTACAACGACATCAACCAGATTCCCCAGCGGGCGGCAGCGCGGTTGGCGGCAGCCGTGGCGGACTTGGCTGGCCCAGGCGCCCGCATCGCGGACCTAGGGGGCGGGGCCGGGCGCGTCTCCGTGCCGGTCGCCGTGCGCAGCAGCCTGATCGCACTGGACTTGGAGCCGCAGATGCTGAGGGCCTCCCGGGCCTTGGCGGCGGCGCAGGGAGCGCCCATGGCCCATGTGGTCGGCACCGTGCTGCAGTTGCCCTTCGTCGCTGACGCCTTCGATGCCGTGCTGACCACCAACGTGCTGCACCAGGTGGCGCACTGGCGTGACGCCTTGGTGGAGGCGGCCCGTGTGCTGAAGCCCGGCGGGGTGTTCATTATCGGCCGGGACGTTCTCGACGAAGACTCCTGCGCCGGGCGGCTGCGGCGCCAGTCGCGCGCCATCACCGGTGAAATTGCGCCTGAGATGCGTCCCACGGACGCCGCCGGCCCAGCCCTGTTTCAGCACTTGGCGGGCATGGGCGGGCAGGGCGGCCCGCCCGTCATCGCCTGCACCTGGACGGAGGCGCTTTCCCCGCAGGAGATTCTTGAGCGCATGGCCAACCGCACCCACAACGAGACCTGGAGCCTGAACGATGCGCAGTTGACCGCCTTGATGGCGCGCATTCGGCCTTGGGCGCAGGCCAACTTCGCCAATCTGGACGCCAAGGAGGAAGTGCAGTGGTCCTTTGCCCTGCATCCGGTGCGTGGCCTGGGCTAGGGCCTGTTAGGGAACCTCTGAACAGGCCGCGTTCGCCCAGCGCCCCGCTGTTTGCGGGCGGAGGAGGTTCCCCAGGCGGCGGACCCGGGCGGTTCTGCGGCGATCGGCCAGGGGGTAGGTGCGGATGTCGCTGCGCCAAGTGATAGTGGCGATTCAGTTGACGCTGCCCCGGGCGGCGGTGGGCTGGCTGTTCGCCATCCTGACCAGCAACTACAACCGCATCGCCATCCATGAGCTGGGCATCGCCGCGGTGACAGTCACCACCTTGCTGGCCCTATACCACTTTCTTTCCCCCTTCCAGGTTGTTTTTGGACGCATGACCGATCGCTTCCCCATCCTGGGCTACCGGCGCTCCCCCTATGTGCTGTTCGGCTTGCTGCTGTCCGCCTTGGCGGTGGCCGGCCTGCCTTCGGCCACCCTGGCCATGAGCGCGGGCGCCGCCAGCGGCTTCGCCGCCGTGTTGGCCCTGCTGTTGCTGTTCGGCATCGGCTTCGCCATGTCCGGCGTCAGCCATCTTGCCTTGGTGGCTGACGTCGTCCCGGAGCGGCGGCGCGGGCTGCAGGTGGCCCTGATCTGGGCGATGCTGCTGGTGGGCATGATCGTCTCCTTGGCCTTCATTCGCAGCTTCATGCCGGTTTTCGATTACCAGCGCATGCAGATGCTCTACGCCCTTAGCGTCCCGGTGGTGGTGGTTGTGGCCTTGTTGGGCCTGCTTGGGGTGGAGAGGCCCCAACGCGGGGAAGCAACTGCGGCTGTGCGCGGGAAACATCCTTCCAGCGAGGGCGCGGCGGCGTCGCTGTGGCGTTTCGTGCAGGCGGCGGCGGGCCGGCGGGCAACCAGGAACTTCTTTCTGTTCGTGCTGGTGGCCTTGTTGGGCATCGGCATTCAGGAGAACATACTGGAGGTGTTCGGTGCCGAAGTGCTAGGCATGACGGTTGGCGAGACCGGGCGCTTTCAGCAACTCTGGGGCGGCGGCGCCTTGGCTGGGATGTTCCTGATGGGCCTTGCCACCCTGCGTTGGTCCATCTCCAAGCAGGCCGCCATTGCGGCCGGCTGCTTGGGCATTTCGGCCAGTTTGCTGCTGCTGGCTTGGGCCGCCCAAGGCGCGGATGGCGCACTGGTGCTGGTTGCGTTGGTGGCCTTCGGCTTCTTTAACGGCTTCTTTTTGGTCGGCGCCCTGACCGCCATGATGGAGATGACCACCGCGCAGGACCGGGGCGCCTACATCGGGCTCTGGGGCTTGGCGCTGGCCTTGGCCAATGGCCTGGCCAGCATCCTGGGCGGCGCCTTGGTGACGGGGTTTATTGAGTCCGGGCTGGCGCCGGCGCGGACCGGCTACGCGGGCATCTTTCTGCTGGAGGCGGTGCTGGTGCTGATTGGCCTGCAGTTCATGCGCCGGGTCGGCGGCGGGGGCGTCGGCCCCATCGGCAAAAAGGCCATCTCCGACGCGATGGCGGCTGACCTCTAGTGCCGTTCGACAGGTGACCATAACGATCACATGCGTTTATTGGCAGACAAAATTTTTTGTTTCAATAAGTTACATAAATTTGAGCGCCAAGGACAAACACGGGAAACAGCCGGACAGGACACTAGGGAACCTCTGAACAAGTCCTGGAAGCTCAGAGGAGCCCCAAGGGCGTGATGGCAAGGCGCGGCGAAGCTGTGTGGCAGGCCCCACACAAGGAGGAGCAACGCGGCTGGGGGCCAAAAGGGCCACGAATGATCACACATACTTGCGGGACAGCGCACTAGGTTCGGCAGGGCAATAGGGAGGGCGCCATGATCGTCAGCGAAAACCAAGCCAAGCTGCAGTTCGCAACCCAGAAGATCGGCATCGCCTGGGGGTTCTGCCTGGTGGTGACCAGCATCAACCGGGTGGCCATCGTCGACCTGGGCATTCCGGCCATGCTGATGTCGTTCATCATCGGCGCCTACACCCTGTTCGGCCCCTTGCAGCCAGTTATTGGCCGCATTGCGGAGCGCTACCCGATCCTGGGCTACAGGCGCACTCCCTACATGTTGTTGGGCACCCTGATCGGCAGCCTGGCCTTCCCGTTTTTTCCCGGTGTGCTGGTGGAGATGCAGACCGGGTCCGTCTGGGCGACGCTCAAGTGCCTGTTCCTGTTCTGCTGCTTCGGCCTGTGCATCGCCATGCAGGCCAACACCTTCCTCGATTTGGTGAAGGACACCACCACCGAGCAGGCCCGCAGCCGCGTCACAACGCTGACCTGGACCGCCCAGGCCCTGGCCATGGCCCTGTGGGCCTGGGTTTTTTCCCTGTTCATGCAGGAGTATTCCGCACAGCAGATGCAGTTTCTCTATTGCCTGTCGCCGGTGGTGATGGTGGGGCTGACCTTCCTGGGCACTTGGAGGCTGGAGACGCCGCTGTCCAAGACGCAGGCGCGGGACCTCGCCCGCAATCCGCCGCCGCCGGTGTCCTTGCTGGCGCCCATGCGGGAGTCCTTGGCCGTGCTCGGCTACAACCGTCATGGGCGGCTGTTCTTCATCTTCATCATCTTCTCCCTGCTCAGCGTCTTCCTGCAGGACATCCTGCAGGAGGTTTGGGCGGGCGATCTGTTCGCCATGTCCGCCGGCGAAGCGACCGTCTTCCAGCGCATCTACAACGGCCTGCAGACGGTCGGCATGGCCGCCATGGGCATCTTCGTCGGCGTCATGGCGAAGAAGCGCCAAGCCGCCGCCTCAGGGGAGGGCGCTGGCCCCACTTTGCCCATGCGGCAGGGAAAATCGCTGCTGCTGTTCGGCGGCGGACTGTCGATGCTGGGTTTCCTGCTGCTCGCCTACGCCTCCCATCAGCAGGACTTGGCGCTTTTCCATGTGTTTTACGCCTTTTCGGCGTTCGCGCTGGGGCTGTTCGTGTTTCCGGCCATCAGTTTCATGGCGGATATGACCGTGCCCGGGCAGGAAAGCCGCTACCTGGGCCTGTGGAGCCTGGCGCAGGTCATCGGGCTGTTTCTGTCATTCACGGTCAGCGGCACGGCCTACACCCTGCTGGTGGAGTCCGGCTTGCTGGCGGCGAATTCCGGCTTCGCGGCCATTTTCGTGCTGCAGGCGCTGATGGTGGCGCTGTGCTGCCTGTGTGTGCGGTCGGTGACGGTGGAAGGCCTCAAGGCCGGCGCCGCCCATTCGAGTTAAGGAACTAGGTTCCTTAAATAAATCGCGGCCCGAGCACTTCCGCGCCTGGCTGCCAACGCAGCACCCCGTGGGTGGTGTAGCGGCGCTGCTGGGATTGGAAGTAGTTCCAGTTGACCGCCAGGGTGTAGTCCCGGTCCACCAGCACGTCCCGGGTTTCCAGGCGCAGGGCTTGGCCGTATTGGTGCATGACGCCGTACAGGTAGCGGCCATAGGCGATGCCGTTGCCGAACAGGTCCGGCCCGTGGTATTGGTGATGGTTGTGGTTGCGGGTGCGCTCGTAGGCGTACTCGCCGTTCACCACCCCGCTGGTGGCTAGGCGGACGTTGGCGCGGGTGAGATTGAGCGGCTTGTATTCGATGGTGACCTGGTTGCTGCCCAGGCGCTGCTGCCTTGGGTCATAGACCTCTAGCGCTCCCGTCCAACGGCCTGCGCGCTTGGGCGGCAGCACGAATGGGCGCTTGCCCTCCTGCTTCTCCCGTTGCAGCCAGTCGGCCACCCGCCGTTGCGTGGCCGGCTTCTGATCCTGGGTGACGATGTAGAGGCCGTTGAAAACCGCGACCAGGGCGGCGCCTTCGTACAACAGGGAGGAGTACACCTGCATCTCAAGTTCCGGCACCACTTGGTTGACCGTGCGCAGGTGCGTGTTCCAGGCGGGGGAGTAGTATTCGGAATCCACCAGCGTTCCATAGGGACTGCCGGAGCCCACGAAGTCGGGCCCCGTGTAGATGCGGTCGTTGTCCGAATCGATCACCCCGAAATCGAAACGCCCGATTTCGAAGCGGTTGCGCAGGGCGCCTACGGCGTCGAAGTCCGTCTCCATCCAGTAGCGTGTCCTGCCGCCCTCATGCTCGCTGGCCCGGGACACCTTGTTGAACCCGACCCAGGTGCCGTCTGGTTCATATACGGAGGGGGCGCCATGCCACTCCCCGTTGATCAGTTTCTGCCAGTTGCTGGGTTGTTTGTCGGCCATGGGGATACGCTCCTGGTTTGATGGCGGCTACTTTTGTTCGGCGAATGCGGTCAGGGGATGTTGGGCTAGGCTCTGCAGGGCGGCGCCGGCGGCCGGGTCCTCTTTGAGGGCGAGGCGGCAAAAGCAGGCGATGGCGTCACTTAGGTAGTTGCGCACCCGCTTGCCGCTGCCCTTGGCCCTCCTGTCCAAATAGGGGCGGCCAGTGGATTTGTCTTGGGGCCAGACGAAGGAGAAGTGGTTGGCTCCGCGCACGATGAACAGGTAGCGGTCGCCCCGCTGGCCGCCCACCGCCTCGTGGAAGGTGCCGGCTATGGGGCCTTCGGCGCCGTCTTGGGCTTCCTGGGCGTAGCGGTGGCTGCTGGCGGCGATGACGCCGTCCCGCTCTCCGCCCAGCAGCAGCAGGGGCAGGTCCTGGGCGATGGGCATGAAGCTGCCTTCCGGCCAGCCTAGCTGCAGGTTCCCGGCGGTATGGGCGGCGTAGGCGAAGGCGCCGCGCACCTGGGGCAGCCAAGCCCGGTTGGCGTTCATAAGCGCCATGCTGCCGCCGGCTGAATGGCCGCCCAGAAGCACCCGGTCCAGGTTCAGGCTGCCGGCCAGCAGGCCCGTCTGCTGCGCCCGCTCCAGTTCAGCGAACAGGGCCGGCAGGGCGGGGCAGGAAGGCGCACGGCCATAGGCATCCTGGGTCAGGCGGTCAATCTGCACGCCTGGGCTGATGCTGATGCGGTCGCCAATCTCCACCGTAACCCACTGATAGGTCACCGCGGCGAAGCCGGCCTTCGCCAACCGCCGGGCCAGCCAGCCGTAAGCCTCCAGGGAGATGTTCACGCCTGGCATGAGGATGACCACGGGAAAGGGCGCCTGGGCGGGATTGGGCGGCACGAAGCCGGTGTCCCGCTCCTGAAAGCTGTCCCCGTAGCTGCATGGGTAGTGGATCTTGAGGGTCAGGTTGTCGTAGGGCGGCGCCCGTCCCGCCACCGTGGCGGCGCGGTAAACCGCCCTGACTTGAATGGGCCGCACGTTCGCTAGCAGCCCGCGGCCAAGGTCCGGCGTGACGCCGAGACCGTTGCCGGAATCCGGATTGTCGGATTGGGGATTGCGCGGTGCGCGGCCAAGGTCCGGCAAGGTGCGCGGAGCAAAAACATCGGGCGTTTTTCAGCGACAGGCGCCGCAAGTGCGCCGGACGCGTCCGCGGGCGAATGCAGGGGGAGTTCCTTCACGGCCTGCTGGCGCCCGTTGGCGCGATTTGGCGCTATTTCAGACCCCACGGAACCGGCCTGTGGCGTTGCGCGGACAATGCAGGAGGGCTTCCGTCACGGGCTGCTGGCGCCCGTTGGCGCGATCTGGCGCTGTTTCAGACCCCACGGAACCGGCCTCGGCGGCGTTGCGCGGACAATGCAGGAGGGCTTCCGTCACGGGCTGCTGGCGCCCGTTG
>CAYGBY010000021.1:0-14307 GCA_964348115.1 uncultured Pseudomonadales bacterium | reverse complement strand
GCGCGAATTGGCGCTGTTTCAGACCCCACGGAACCTGCCCAGACGGCGTTGCGCGGACTAGGCCGGTCGCGGCAGCGCCCGGCCGCCGCCCCACAGGGCCCGCACCAGCTTGGCGGTCAGGTCCGCGCCGTACATGCGCTGCACCAAGGCGTTCATGGGGTCGCGCTCCGCGATGGCGCGGCGGATGCGCTGGTCCCGGGCGGCTTGGGCGGGCCTGTGCTCCTCCGCGATGACGGCGGACTTGTCCACGTTGGCCAGCCATAGGTCCACGAGGGCATGGGAGGTGCTTTGCAGGCAGTGCAGATTCTCCGCATTGTCCTTGGCGGTGAAGCACAGGCTGGCGGCGCTCTGGGTGACCCGCATGTACAGGCTGCGGCTGATGAAGCTGGTGAAGCCTGGGTTTTCGTTGATGCGCAGGTGGGCTTCGTTTAGTTCCGAATAGTATTTGTCCATATACTCCGGATGGGCCGCCAGATCCTTGCGCGGGATGAAATCCAGATACCAGAACAGGTGCGGCGCCGTGCCGAAGGCTAGGCCCAGGTGGGGGGCGTCATATTTGCTCGCCAGGCTGACCGTCAAGTGCATGTTGCTGAAGCTGGCCTGCGGGTTGCCCACCCAGGAGAACACCAGCCAGTCGATGTCCGGCCCGGCAAAGGTGCTCAGGTGCCCGCCGGCCCCGCTGCCGTCGATAGCGGAGTAGGGCTGCAGATCTGCGGTGGAGGCGTCGGGCTGCAGTTGGAAGCGGTTGGACACCTTGGCGAACAACTCCCCCAAGGTCCCCCAGAGCGCATCAAAGGTTTCGCGGTTGTCGATGGCCGGACGGGCTGCGATCGTATCGATCAGGGACCGGGTGGATGTGGCCATGCGGATTGATCCTGATTAGACTTAATGATATATCTTTAGGGGATTTCCGGCGGGAGTCAAGAACCATGCTGATAAACCTGTGGTATGTGGCGGAGTGGTCTGACGGGGTCAAGGACAAGCCGGTGCGGGTGCGCATGTTGGGGCAGGACTTCGTGCTGTTTCGGGACCGTTCCGGCCAGGCGCACTGCCTAAGCGATGTATGCCTGCACCGGGGCGGTTCCCTGGCCGGCGGCTGGGTCAAGGGGGATTGCGTCGCCTGTCCCTATCACGGCTGGCGCTACAACGGCGAGGGAAGGGTCACCTTGGTGCCTTCGGAGGGCGAGGGCTTCACGCCCCCCAAGCGCGCCCGCATCGATGCCTACCCAACCTGCGAGCGCTTCGGCATGATTTGGGTGTTTCTCGGTGACGCCCCGGAGGCGGAGCGTTTTCCGCTGCCGGAGTTCCCGGAATACGATCATCCGGACTGGAAGCGCATCACGGACGAATGGCGCTGGCGGGCGGAGGCCGCCCGAGTGGTGGAGAACGGCATCGACATCGCCCACGCCTCCTTCGTGCATCCGGCCTTCGGCATGGAGGCCACCGCCCGGGAGAACCACATTGTCGCCATGCATAAGAACGACTATTGGGGCGCCTCGGAGAACATCCAGTATCCGCCCAAGTTCAAAGGCAACTGGCTGCGGCGGCGGATGCGGGCGGACCGCCAGCCCACCGTCACCAAGCCGGAGTGGTTCCTGAACGGCTTGATCGCCCGCATCCGCATCGATATCAACCCCAAGATGTCCATCATCATGTTCGATGCCAACACACCCGTCGATGAATGCAGCACCCGCACCTTCGCCACCCAGCTGCGCAACTTCTTCAAGCACGACTTCTTCGACCGGGGTTCGCGCAAGCGGCTGCTGAAGATCTTCGCTGAGGACACCGCCATTATCGAGCGCGCTGCGCCCAACTACCTGCCGGAGAACTTGGCGCACGAGCTGTCCGTAAAGGACGACAAGTTCATGAGCAGTTTCCGCAGCGCCCGCCGCCGCCTGATCGAGGAGAAGGGCTGGCAGATCGATCTGGATGCCGTGGCCGGGCATCGCGGGCGCAAGGCATTGGCCATCCCGTCCCCGCAGCGGCGGCTGCATGGGGATCTCGACTGGGTGATGGACAGCGTCCCCTTGGTGCCGCCCGTCGTCAGGCGCAGGCCAGTGGCGGCGGCCGAGACGGTGGCGGCAGCCGAGACGGTGGCGGCGGCTGAAACGGTGGCGGCCTGATGTTCTCCGCGATGGCAGGCCCGCACTTTGCGCAGAGCCGTTTGGCAAGCCGCCGCCGCGGCTTGGTCATCCAGGCGACTATTGCAAATTTGCGGCGCGGCGCTGGCGCCGGAGAGCGCGGATTGCGCTGGCCTTGCGGCCGTTATGGCGGCCTGCGGCGCCTTGGATTGGTCGGCGGAATGGGGTGCAAGCGATGAAGACAGTGGTGGTGACCGGCAGCACCCGCGGCATCGGGCGCGGCTTGGCGCAGAACTTCTTGGTACGCGGCTGCAAAGTGGTGGTCAGCGGCCGCGGCCAGCAGGCCGTGCGGCAACTAGTTGACGAACTTGCTGCGCAGCCGCACACGCAAGGGGTGGCGGGCATCGCCTGCGACGTCACCCGCTACGATGATCTGCAGGCCCTTTGGGACTTGGCCGCCAAGGCGTTCGGCGGGGTCGACGTCTGGATCAACAACGCCGGCATCAGCATCGCCCGCGCCCCCCTATGGGAGGCCTCGACGGAAGATCTAAAGGCCATCGTGGACACCAACCTCACGGGCGTTCTGCTGGCCTGCAAGGTGGCCATGCAAGGCATGAAGGGCCAAGGGTCCGGCCAGATCTGGAACATGGAGGGCTTCGGCAGCGATGGCATGGCGCAGGCGGGCCTAGCGGCCTATGGCGCCACCAAGCGGGCGGTCAACTACCTCAACAAGGCCCTGCGCAAGGATGCGGCTGGCGTTGGCGTGCAGATCTGCACGCTGAGCCCAGGCATCGTCGTGACCGACTTGCTGACCGGGGACTACCAACCGGATTCCGAGGAATGGCGCCGCGCCAAGCGCGTGTTCAATATCCTGGCGGACCGGGTGGAGACGGTGGCGCCCTTCCTGGTGGATGGCATCCTCAAGGCGCACAAGGACGGCGCCAAGGTGGCTTGGCTGACCAGGGGCAAGGCCATGCGGCGCTTTCTGACGGCTGGCTTCAACAAGCGCGACCTGTTCGCGGAACCGGCAAGCTGAAGGCTCCGCGCCCTTCAGGCCGTAGGGGGTTGGGAATGGATAACTACCAGTTGGCCCGCCGCGCCCGCATTGGCGTGTTGATTCCCGCCACCAACACGGGCGTGGAGTACGACCTGCAGAAGTTCGCGTTGGACGGCGTGACTTGGCATCCGTCCCGCTTCTGGATAGAACTGCGCAACTGGGCGCAGGAGGATGCGCGCACCGGGGAGGGGATGGACAGCGTGTTCGAACGCTTCCTGGAGTTGCTGCGGGCGGAGTTGCCCGGGGCCATCGATAGCGTACTTAGCGCCGAGATCACCCACCTGATGCTGGGCATGTCCGCGGAAACCTTTTGGGGCGGCTTGGAAGGCAACATTGCGTTTGAAGACAGCATTCGGGAACGCATCGGTACGCTTGGCCTCAGCACCGGCGCCGGCGCCACGCGGGATGCCCTTGCCGCCTTCGGCGCCAAGACCATCGCCGTCATCACGCCCTACCCGCCGGTGGGGGACGCCAACGTGCGGCGCTTCTTCGGGGAGATCGGCTTTGCGGTGAAGAAGATCGCCGGGTTGGCGCGGCCATCGGCCACGGCCATCGCCGCCACCAGCATCCGCGAGCTGATGGATGCGGTGCGTGCGGTGGACGGCGAGGATGTGGACGCCATCGTGCAGTGCGGCACCAACCTGTCCACGGTGGATGTGTTCCCCACCTTGGAGCTGTGGCTGGGCAAGCCCATGATTCCCATCAACATCGCCACCATATGGCACGCGTTGCGCGCCTGCGGCATCCATGACCCGATCACCGGCAAGGGCCGGTTGCTGGAGGAGTTCTGAAAGTCGGCCGGGCGGCGCATTGTGCGGCGCTGGCCACGGGGCTTCGCCGGGCCTTGCCATCACGCCACCTGGACGCCTCTGGGCTTGCGGGATTCGTTCAGAGGTTACTTAAGTGATCACGATAGTTTTCTCCTCCTATTTATTGATTGAATTGGTCTTTTTAGTTTGGTCGTTCGCTTGGCGTTGGCCCGGCGGCGTCCGTTTGTGGATTCTGCGCCTGCTGCTCTTGGGCATGATTTGGGACAACCTGATGTTGGCGCTGGGCAACATCGGTGTTGGCAGCGCTTGGTACGCCGCCGCCTCCCATTGGCGTTTCGTGCTGCATGCGTTGCTGCTGCCGTTGCTCATTCCCTTCGCCGGCTCCGTCATGCGCGCCGCAGGCGTCGCAGTCGCCCAGCGCCCTTGGTGGCCGGTCTTGTGCTGGCTGTGCGCCGGCGCGGCCTGCGGGTACGGGCTTTGGCATGATGTATATGGTTTGCAGTTGACCGCCGCGCAGGTTTTCGGCCACGCCCGGCTGGCCAGCGTCGCCGTCGCGCCGCCCTGGGGCACCATCGGCGTCAACGTCTTGCTGCTCGCCATGGGTTGGGCCGTCTGGCGGCGCGCCGGCTGGTCGCTGCTACTGCTCGGCGCGCTTTTTATTTTGTTGCTGAACGGCGCCCTAGGGGCCCAACCCTGGGGCTACATCGCCGGCAACGGCGCGGAGGTTGTGTTTGTCCTGTGTCTGCTTCTGACGGAGCGCTTTGCGCAGCGGCGCGGGCCGTAAGCCTTGCGGTCCCGGTTCGGGCCTTAGCCCGCCAGCACGACGGCCATCTTGACGACTTTTCCGCTTCCTATCAAACTTAGCTGGATAGGGTCGCCCCGATGAAGGTGAATATGCGCCGAGCGAAATCGCAGCTTTCCAAGCTGGGCAAGTTGGCTTGGCAGGGGAGGAAGTCGTGATCGCCAAGGCGGGCGAGCCTTGGCTGCGTTTGACGCCCTATCGCCAACGTCTGGAGGAACGAAAAGCCGGTGGGCTGGAGGGCCAGATCTGGATGTCTCCCGACTTCGATCAGGAGGATGGGGAACTCATTGAGGCGATCGAGAACGCAAAGATCTTCCCGGAGTTGGATGGATAATGATGTCTTCGTTAGCGCCATTACCGGATGGGAAATCGCCGACAGACGTGCGAAGGGCCACATCGCCGCCCTGACTTGGAAACGACAATCTTAGGCCTGAGCCGGCTGCGGACTTGCGTCGTGCGAAGTGGCCCGGAACCAGAGCGGGCGCCGGATCGGTGCAATGGGTTCCGGGCAGATTGCAACCCACGGCTCGGTTGCCGGTTATCGTCGATGAGGTGCTTGTCAACTTTGACCCTGACCGGGCGTTGCGGGCCGCCGCCGCATTTGTGGAGTTATCGAAGACCAACCAGGTGCTCGTTTTCACCTGCCACCCGACCGTGGTTGGTTTCTTCCGGCGTGCGGCGCTCGAATCGGGTGTCCAGGCGCCCGAGGTGATCGAGATCGGGTAGGTTGAGGGCGTCCGCCCTGAAGGGAGGATGTCTATATGCAACGCAAGGAGAAATACGGGTTCTACTGCCGATGACGAAGTCCGAACTGCTGGAACTGATTGCCAATGGCGAGAACTCGGGCGTGGAGTTCAAGCGTGACGACTTGCGCTCGGAACAGTTGGCCAAGGAAGTCGTGGCCCTGGCCAATTTCCAAGGTGGCCGAATCCTGCTGGGGGTCGATGATGACGGGACCATTCCAGGAATCCGGAGAGCCGATCTCGAACCCTGGGTGATGGACACCGTGTTCGGCCGGTACGTACATCCCATGATTATTCCGTTCTACGAAGAGGTTCAGATCGACGACAAGCGCCGGGTCGCCGTGGTGACTGTCAGTCAGGGGGCGACCAAGCCCTACGTGGTGCGTGATCGCGGCCGGGAGGACATCTATATCCGGGTGGGGAGTACGTCCCGGCTGGCGACGCGTGAGCAGCAGGCGCGGCTGTACGCGCTGGGCGGCATGTTGTACGCCGAGATGCTGCCGGTCTCGGGTAGCGGGCTGGCGGATTTCAGCCAGGACCGGCTGAGGGACTACCTGTCCTCGATCGTGGGCGACAGGACGGTTCCGGCAAACGATGTGGAATGGCGTACGCGCCTTTGCGGACTGGGCTTCATGACCGAAACCGAGGATGGGCCTCCAGTCTGCACGATCGCCGGTCTCCTGCTGTTTGGACATTCCCCGCGGCGACTTCTCCGTCATGCGGGGGTCCGATGGATGGCGTTCGAAGGAGAGGAGAAGAGCTACAGAGCCTTGGATGACCGGCTGGTCGATGGGCCCCTTGCCGCACTCCGAAGACCCTCTGCTGGAGGTGGCGGCGACATTTTGGAAAGCGGCCTGCTTGAGAGGCTCATCGAGGCGATGCGGCCATTCGTGTCGCAAGAGTCAGGCGATGTGGATGCCTCGATGCGCCGCGAACGTTCATGGCTGTACCCAGTGGAGGCGCTTCGCGAGTCAATCGTCAACGCGGTTGCCCACCGCGACTGGACTCGATATGAAGAGATCGAAGTGGTCCGATATGCAGACCGGCTTGAGGTTCTGAGCCCTGGTGCGCTGCAGAATTCGATGACCGTGGAGAAGATGATTGCAGGCCAGCGCTCGCCACGCAATCCATTGATAGTTGAGGTGCTCCGCGACTACGGGTATGTCGACGCACGGGGGATGGGGGTGCGCAACAAGATCATTCCCCTTCTTCAGGAACACAACGGAACGGCGCCGGAATTCGTCGCGACCGAAGACCATCTGAGGGTTGTAATGCGCCAGGGCCGGCCATCTGGCTGCGTTTGCGCGGCTCGCCTATAGGCTGTACCTCAATGTCAGGCCAATGGTGCGGCGGGCGCCGAGGCCCACGATGTAGCGGGTGAAGGACGGCAGCACGAAGCTGTTGGCCACGTACTTCTTGTCGAATACATTGCGGCTCCACAGGGTCAGGTGCCAATGGCCGTCGCTGAGGTGGATGTTCGCGTTGGACAGCGTGCGGCCGCCGTTGTGCGCCAGGTTCATGGGGGTGGCGTACATGCGGCTGCGGTAGTTGAAGTCCATGCGGGCGCCTAGCTGCCAGCCCTGTCCGACGCTTTGCCGGTAGTTCAGGCCCAGCCCGTACTGCAGCTTGGCGGTGCGCTCCACCTGGTTGCCGTCCACCCGGCCGTCGGCGCGGCACACCGTATCGTTGCAGCCCCAGGACGAGTTGGGGCCAGCCACGGAGCTCAGGTAGGTGGCGTCCTTGTATTCGGCGTCGTTGTAGCCTAGCCGGTAGTCGATGAAGAAGTTGTCGTGGGCCAGCCAGACGCCGTCTATTTCCAGGCCGACGACTTCGGCGTCGCCGATGTTGCCCACCACGTCCGTGGTCCAGGCGTCCGCGCTGGTGGCCGCTTCGGTGCCCTGCACGTTCTTCCAGTCGATGAGGAACAGGGCCGCATTCAGGGTCAAGCGGTCGTCGAAGAGCTGGTTCTTGGCGCCCAGTTCAAAGGTGGTGTTCTCCTCCTCCTTGAAGGTGGCCTGCTCTGGGTTCAGCGTCGGGTCGACGGGGTTGAAGCCGCCGGTTTTGGCGCCCCGGGCCACCAGGCCGTAGAACATGCTGCCGTCGTTGGGCGTCCATTTCAGGATGGCCCTGGGCGTGAAGAAGGTGAAAGTCTCGGAATCGCTGGCGTCCACGGTGTCCGGAATGGCTGCGCCGAAGGTGGAGGAGAACTGCTCGAAGGACTTTTTCTCCCAAGTGTAGCGTCCCTCCAGGGCAAGACTGAGGGTGTCGGAGATGTCCCACTCCAGATCGCCGAACAGCGCTGTTACCTTGTCCTCGTAGAGGCCTTGGTTGCCCTGCACCCCGTGGCCGGTGTCGTAGACATGGGGAATGCCGACATGTACCCGCCCCGGAACCACTGGAACCACAGCGAGGTAGGTGCCGGCCAGGGGGTTGGACGCTTCGGGCACGGTGACGCTGCAGTTCCCGCGGCTGTTGCAGGGGGGCAAAAAGTAGAAGGTGCCGCTGTCATCGTCCTCGCTGTCGGCCCGGTAGGCGCCGATGCGGGCGGCCAGGTTTTCGCTGGCCCAGGTCAGGCGCAGTTCGTGGCTGGTCGCCTCCAATGCCTCGTTGGGATTGGCGTTGAAAGTGGTGGCGTGGGCGAGGGCGCCGAATGAACCCGGCGGTCCCAAGGCCTCGATGAAGGGCGGGAAGGGCGTCTCCCGCACTGGCACATGGGCCACGGAGGAGCCCACCAGGCTGGCCCGACCGGCGGCGGTGCCGAAGCCGCTGGCCTCATGGTCCACGTAGCCGAACTGGTAGTCCAGGGACAGGGATTCCGTCATGTCGAAGCCCACTTGCAGGCGGGCGATGCTGGACTCGGAGTCCAAGGCCAGTGAACGCGGGTCCACCGTGATGGTTCCCCTGGCGTCGCCGTGCTGGGCCTGCTGAAGCTTCGGGTCGTCCAGCACGGGCGGTGTGCTGGGCAGCTTCCCGCAGTAGGCGTGGGGGCCGGCGGCGGGAAAGGGCTGGCGGCTGCTGAACGTCACCGTGTTCAGGCAGTTGGCGCCTAGGGGCGCTAGGAAGGGGAACCTGGGCGGGGGGCCGAATTCGCCGGTGTCGTAGGCGTAGCGGGCGCCGTCCAGGTTGTAGAAGGCTTGGGGTTCACGCACGGATTCCGTCCGGTAGTAGCTGGCGCTGATCTCCCACTGTTCGTTGGGCGTCAGGGTCAGGGTTGCGGAAAGGAACTCATCGTCCCAACCGCCCAGCAGATCGTTGGTGCCGTCGTCACCACCCGGGCCGTCGTCGGCGAAAGGGTGGTCGTTGTCCGAATGGCCGTCAAACTGCGACAGGCCAAGGGCGACGCGCCCGTACAGCTTGTTCGCCACTAGGGGGCCGGCGATGGCGCCGCGCATGTCCAGCCTTTCGCCGTCGCCGTAGGTGAAGGTGACGTCCCCGGAAACCTCGTCCGTCGGCTGCCGGGAGATGTAGTGGACCACCCCGGAGAAGGCGTTGCGCCCAAACTGGGCGTTCTGCGGCCCTTTGATGACCTCGATGCGCTCAAGGTCCATCAGCCCCGGATTGACCATCGATTGGCGCTGCAGGTAGATGCCGTCCAGAAACACCGCGGTGTTCTGAATGCGCGAGGTGGTGAAGGTTTGCCCCATGCCGCGAATTACCGCGGCGGTGGACAGGCCGGCGGTTGCGTAGTTTTCGTAAACCAAGCCGGCCGTTTCCTGGGAGATGTCCTGCAGATCATGGAAGTTGCGCCTTTCCATCTGCTCCGCGCTGAAGGTGCTGACCGCCAAGGGGATCTCCTGCAGCAGGTCGTCACGTTTGCGGGCCGTGACGATGATCTCCTCCAGGATGGCGGTGCTGTCCACCTGCGCCACCAAGGGCGCGGGCGTTGCGGCGAGGGCCAGCAGCAGGACGCTGCGGAACAGGTTTTTCGCATGGTTCATGGTTTCTCTCCTCGAGTGCATTGCATTTTCTTCGGGTGGGTTGGATGCCATCCGAAGGCCTTCCGGTTTACTTCAATTGACTTCTTCACGCTGCTTGGCGGCCTTCCAGATGGGTGCGCAGCCAAGGCAGCGTCCGTCCGCCCACGGGGCGGCGGATAAGGGTCTCGATGTAGTCGACCACCGCCAGCAAGGCCTGCAGGTCGATGCCGGTGTGCAAGCCGGCTTGTTGCAGCATGGCGACCAGGTCCTCGGTGGCCAGATTGCCGGCGGCGCCCGGGGCGAATGGGCAGCCGCCCAGGCCGCCAGTGGATGAATCGAATTTGCGTACGCCGCACTCTAGGGCTTGCCAGGCGTTGGCCAGCGCCAGGGCTCTGGTGTCGTGCAGGTGGGCGGCCAGATGTTTGGCCCCGAAGGCGCCGGCCAAGCGTCCGAACAGCGCCTTGGCCCGCGCCGGGTTGCCGGCGCCGATGGTGTCCGCCACGATGATTTCCGCCGCCCCGGCCGCCAGCATGTCGGCCGCCAGATACTCGATGACGCTATCCCCCACCACGCCCTCAAAGGGGCAGGCGAAGGCCACGGAGATGTAGGCGCGGGGGGTTAGGCCGTCGGCGCGGGCTTGCTGCATCAGTTCGCGGCAGATGCCCGTGGCCTGCTCCAGCCCCATGTTGATGTTCCGCCTGTTCATGGTTTCCGTTGCGGAGAGCACCACGGCGATGGAACGCATGCCGGCGGCCCTGGCCAGATCGTAGCCTTTGCGGTTTGGCACCAGGGCCCGGAAGTCCGCTTGGTCCATATCCAGCGCCGCCGCCACGTCAGCGGCCCCGGCCATCTTGGGCACCGCCTTGGGGCTGACAAAACTGGCCACCTCCACTGCCGGCAGGCCCGCGGCCACCAGGCTCTCAATCAGCCTTACCCGATCGGGGGGCGCAACGGCGACGGCATCGTTTTGCAGGCCATCCCTGGGCGCCACGTCGTTGATGAACACCTGGTCCATGTCAGTTGCTTCCTGCGCCTTGCTTCAGCGCCCCGGCGCCGATGCGGCCATCGGGTTTTTCGGCCTGCCCCTTGGTTGGCTGGCCGGCGTCCGCCAGTCCCTCCGTCAGACGGCTCGCCCAATCAGGGGGCGCGACGGCGGCGGCATCGCTTCGCAGCCCATGCTTGGGGGCGACATTGTTGAGGGTTGCCTGCACCACTTCAGTTCCTCAGGGTGTCCTGCTGGAGTGTCCCGGATGCGATGCCGGCGGCGATGCGATCTTCCGGCAATTGCGCCCACTCCTTGAGAACCGTGCGGGTATCCGCGCCTAGCAGGGGCGGGGAGCTGAACCAGTCGCCGCAGTCCCTGGACAGCTTTATGGGGTTGCCGGGTGCCTTGGCGGCGCCCCCTAGGGGGTGCTCCATCTCCACGAACATGTTCCGGTGCAGCACCTGCGGGTCGTTGAGCGCCTGGGCGAAGTTGTTGACCCGTGCGCACGGGATGCGCGCCGCCTGCAGCGCCGCCAGCCACTCAGCGGCGGGGCGGGTGCGCAGGCGCGCCGCGACAAGCGCTTCGATGTGCGCTTTTTCCTTGAGGCGCTCCGCCGCCGTCGCGAGGCGTGCGTCGCGCAGGGCATCGATGTCCAGAACCTCAAGCAACGGCGGCCAAAAGGCGTCGCCAATCACCGCGATGATGATGGTGTCGTCGGCCGTGGGAAACGTGTTGTAGGGGGTGTGGACGAAGTGGCTGTTGCCGATGGGGCCGGGAATCTCGCCGGACAGGGCGTACATGGTGGCCATGTAGTTGAGCAGGCTGATCTGCACATCCAGCATGGAGATGTCCACGTGCTGCCCGAGGCCGGTGCGTTGGCGCGCCAGCAGGGCGGCTTGGATGCCCATGACGGCGAACATGCCGCCGCCGAGGTCGCCGATGGGAATGCCGGCGCGTACACAATGATCCGCATCCGTTCCGGTGATCGACATGCCGCCGCCGAGGCCCTGCACGATCTGGTCGAAGGCTGGACGCTGATGGTCCGGCCCATCCTCGCCGAAGCCGGTGATGGTGCAGGTGATCAGGCGCGGGTTGCGGGCCGCCAGGCTGTCGTGATCTATTTGCAGGCGCTTGGTGACGCCGGCGGAGAAGTTGTCCAGCACAACGTCCGCCTGCTGCGCCAGGGCGTAGAAGAACTCAAGCCCCTGGGCCGACTTAAGGTCGATGGCGACGGAGCGCTTGTTGCGGTTCAGGGTGAAAAAGTAGGCGCCCATCCCGTTCAGGGCGTATTGCGGGTCATTTTCCAGCAGTCGGCGGGTGCCCTCGCCTTGGCCGGGCGGCTCCACCTTCACCACATCGCAGCCGAGATCGGCAAGGATCATGCCGGCATAGGGGCCGGAGAGCATGTGCGTCAGGTCGATGACCCGAATGCCGACCAAGGGTTTGCCTGCCATCTGCGCCGCGCTGCCGCCGCTTCCTAAAAGCTGATTGTATACATTTTTTGGGCGGCAAGCGCAACAACGTGGCAACAACGCCAGCAATTCTCATTGTGGCTTTCAGCCCCTCCACAGGAAGAGTTCGCCGGTCGGTTTGGCCCGAATTGAGCCGGAAATGCGAGGTGTTGCGGGTCGAACAGTGAAGTTAGACGCCCAAATGAGAATCGCTGCAACAGCGCCTATCGGTTTGCGGACATGGCGCCAGGGTCGACTGGCGCTGCGCGGCAGAACGCCAAGTGCATGCCGCCTACAGGCTCAACTGGCGGTCCGCGCGGGAAAGAACGCGCGGGTCGTGGGTGACGGCCACGATGGTGATGCCCAAGCCCGCCAGATCATCGAGCACCGGGCGCTGCAACTCTTCGTTCAGATGGGCGGTGCCTTCGTCAAGCTGCCGCAGGTCCACCCCATCCACGAGTATTTCGCCTTCGGTGGGCGTCAGGAGCTTGGCCAACAATTTGATCAAGGTGGTCTTGCCCTTGCCCGATGCGCCGGAAATGGATACAAACTCCCCTGCGGTGATTTCAAGGTCAACGGCATCCAGGACGGAGCCTTCTTCCTCCCCATAGGAAAAGGACAAGGATCTTAGGCGAATCCCGCCGCGCAATTCGATGCGCCGCCCCTGCAGCACCCCATCCTCCGGCACGATGTCCAACAGCACCGTGCCTGGCTGCACGCTGTCACCTGCCCGCACCCGCACGGAGGCAACCGCGCCGTTTCTAGGCGCCAAATACCGGAAGGCGCCCTCATTGCGCAGGCGGGACTCATCCATCGCCAAGGCATGCAGTTGTTCCTGAATCAGCGCCTGCTTGAGGTCGCGCTCCACAGCCAGCTTCTCCCAGCGCATTTCGTTCGTCGCCAAATGCGCCTGCAGTTGCTCCGCCTCGCCTTGGCGCTGCGACAGGGACAGCAACCGCATCCGCAACTCCTCCTCGAGCGTGGTGAGATCGGCCAAGGACAAATACCCCGAGGAAACCAGTTGCTGGCCGTCCTGGCGCCTCTTTTGCGCAATTTCCACATTCGCCTTGGACAGTCTGATTTCCTTGCCTAGACGGGAGAGCTTCTTCCTGTCCGAGAGATTTTGTTGGCTCAACAAGCGCAAATTCTGCTCGTGCTCCGCAGCAAGCAACCGGAGCCGCGCCTGCAAGGCGGCGCGACGTCCTTGGATTTCTTCAAGCATCTGATCCTGAACCGTCAAATCCTGTTGCAAGCCGTCTCCGGAGGAAACCTCAAGCAAGACGTCTCCCAACTGGACTGAATCTCCCGGAGCGACAAAGCGGCGATGCACCACGCCGAAGGACTTGGCCTTGAGTCGCGTCCAGCCGGAAGCGGGCGTCAGATAGCCCTGCACCTGTTCCTTGCGGGCAAACTCGAAAGTGTTGGCGAAGCCCACCAAACCCAGACCGGCGAGGGTGGCGCAGGCCGCCAGCAGATAGCCCGAAACCGGTTTGGACAGCAGCGCCGGCTGCCATGCCGAACTGCTGAACCGCGCCAGGGCCGCATCCCGAAACAGCGGCGTACCTGCCTGCACGGACGGGGGCGTTGACATTTGGGGACAAGGGCCTGCTTCTTAGGAAGTCGGCTTTCTGAGCGTCAGGTAGGACTTGAAGGGCTTCAGCCGCCAGCCGAAGGCCGCGAACCTGAGCAGGGTGTCCATGCCGATTCGGGCCTGCGCCTGGCCCGGCAGGGGGGCCAGGGGCGTGGCGCCGGGCGTCAGGGGCGCCGGCGGCTGACATTCCGCGGTGAAGCTGGGGTGCTCCCCGAACCGGAACTCCAGCCCGCCGCCGTTGCGCTCAACAAAGAGCGGCGAACAATAGGTTTTCACGGAGCCGGTGTCCAGCAGCGCATCCAGTGTGGAGCCGTCCGGCATGGGCAGCTCCAGCATCGGCACAAGGCCGCCCGTCAGGCGTGCGTTGGCGAGCTCGACGCCGACGCCGCAGGGACCAAGATCGCCGAGATGGAGCTCCATCTTCGGCCAGTGGAAGCACACCGCGGCGTGCCGCAGAAGGACGTTCATCCCCAGGACGGGACCGATTTCGGGGTTGGTCCTTTTGCGGGAGACATGCACGATCACTTGGCGCAGCTCGGTCCGGCCCAATCGGAACGAGGCCGCCCGATAGGCGTCCTCGCTTATTTGGCCGTCGCCGGTTCTGACGGTCACGACGGCCAGGCGGGGGGTTGCGGTCAGGCGCTCCGCCAGCGGCGAGTCCTCCGGTTCGGCGCTGGTGCTGCTGACGGTGGTGCCGGTGTCCGGCAGCATCCAGACCTCCCGCCCGTCGAAGGACGCCCGCACCACCGGCCAGACCCCGCCGGTGGAGTACCGCCGGAACTCGATGGGCACGATCTGCGGGGGCGGAGCCGGGCGGGGAGCCGGCTGGTCGTGCAGCAGCGCGAGCTGGTGGTTCCGCCAGTCCGGGCAGGAGCCGTCGACGGCGCGGTCGCGGATGAAGTCGAGGTGG
>CAYGBY010000020.1:0-31175 GCA_964348115.1 uncultured Pseudomonadales bacterium | reverse complement strand
GCGCGCCCCAGCTGAAGGTTGTTTCCTGCGGGGGAGGCCCCCGCACCCCCTAGCTGAAGGCTCTCCCCTCCGGCGCCTAGGCCGAGGTAGTTGCCGAAGGTCCAGTAGGTTAGGTTGTGGCGGCATTGGGCGTTGGGGCGGGCGTAGGCGGAAACTTCGTAGCGATGCAGGCCGGCCTCGGCCAGCAGGGCGTGGCCGGCGGTTTCCATGACGGCAATGGCTTCTTCGCCCGGGGTTGGCGGCGGGCGGCGGGCGAAGGCCGTTTTCGGCTCTATGGTTAGCTGATACCAGCTTAGATGGTCCGGCGCTAAGGCGAGGGCGCGTTTTAGATCCGCTAGGGCGTCCTGCGGGCGTTGGTTCGGCAGCCCGTACATCAGGTCCAGATTGATGTTGGCGAAGCCGCCTTGGCGGGCCTCCGCGAAGGCCTGTTCGGTTTCGTTTGGGCCGTGGATGCGGCCAAGACGCTTCAGCATGGCGGGGAGGAAGGACTGGGCGCCGATGGATAGCCGGTTGATGCCGGCTTGGCGATAGGCGGCGAAGGCGCCGTGCTCCACTGCGCCTGGGTTGGCTTCCATGGTGATTTCCGCGTCGCCCGCCAACTGCGGTCCGATGGCCTCCAGCAGGGTGGCCAGCGCCTGCGGGGAAAACAGGCTTGGCGTGCCGCCGCCGAGAAAGACGCTGGTGAAGCGGGCGCCTTGGGCGTTGGCCTGAAAATCCTGGATCAACGCCTGAACGTAGGCATCCTGGTCCAGTTCGCCCTGCAGCGGATGGGAGTTGAAGTCGCAGTATGGACACTTCTTCACGCACCAGGGGAAGTGGACGTACAGCCCGGGCCCCAGTTTCCCGGGCTGCGCAAATTCGGTGGATGTGGGGGTCATGGCTGGCGCTAGCTGTCCGCCAGCGCCTTGGCCAGATTGCGGGCGGCTTGGCCTCGGTGGCTCAGGCGGTTTTTTTCCGCCCTCGCCAGTTCGGCTGCGGTTTTGCCCAGCACCGGGACAAGGAAGTGCGGGTCATAGCCAAAGCCGCCGTCACCCCTTGGCGTATCGATGATTTCACCGCGCCAGACGCCGCCGCCCAGCACCGGGGCTGGGTCGTCCGCGTGCGTCAGGAACACCAGGACGCAGTGGAAGCGGGCGGTGCGTTGCGCCACGCCGGCCAAGGCGGTGACGAGCTTGCGGTTGTTGGCTGCATCCGTCGCGTTCTCTCCGGCATAGCGGGCGGAATGCACGCCGGGCTCGCCGCCCAAGGCCGGCACCACCAGCCCGGAGTCGTCGGCGATTGCCGCCAAGCCCGCCTGCGCGCTGGCGTGGCGAGCCTTCAGCAAGGCGTTCTCCAAAAAAGTGCTTCCTGTTTCCGGGGGTGACGAAATGCCCAGTTCATGCTGCGCGGTCAGCACTAGGTTCACAGGCGCCAGCAAGACGCTTAGTTCCCGCAGTTTGCCGGCGTTGCCGCTGGCCAGCACCACTTTCATCGTCGCCTGCCCCTTAGCGCGTCCGTCGGTCGATGCATTTACTTGCATGAAAAGTCCGGTGCGCTGATGCGGCGTTGTCAGTAGGATGGAGCACTAGGGGACCTCTGAGCAGGTCCCGGAAGCCCAGAGGAGTCTAGGCGGCGTGATGGCAAGGCGCGGCGAAGCCCTATGGCGGGCGTCACGCAACGCGCCGCAACGCCGTAAGGGCCTTTTGGGGCGTCCCGCGGCGGGTGGACTGCGGAATCTCCGCCGCGCTGCGGGTTGCTTTCCCACGGCCGCAACGCCATCTCCGGCGGCAAACAGCGGGGCGCTGGGCGAACACGGCTTGTTCAGAGGTTCCCTAGTCTTCATGGAGCCTTTGCTGGAAGTTCAGGGTGAAGGGTTTGCCTTGGTCGGGCTGGATGTCCAAGGAGAAGCGCATCACTTCCTGGTCGGCGTGGCGGATCTGGGCGAGGTAATAGACGGCGGCGCCTTCGCGCACCTCCTGAAACGCCAGGGGGGTGGTTTGCTCAAGCAGGTTGCGGGCGGTGCCCTTGATGACGCAGCGCCGCCCGTTGCCGGCGCTGTCCAGCACGGAGATGTTCACTAGGCTTAAGCCCGGCCCGCGGCGCAGCCCGTGGCGTTGGGCGATATCCGGCTGCAGAAACAGGCTGGGAATGACTGCGTAGTGGGCCGCAAGCGCACCGAAGCGCTGCATCTGCTCGGCCTTGGCGCCGATGGTGGCCAAGGCGAGAAGCGCGGCTAGGAGAACGGCGCCACAGAGGCGAGCAGCCTGGCCTCTATCCCCGCCTTTGGCGTTTTTCGCCCGGCGCCCGACCCGATGCTTGCGCTTCATCTGCTTGGCGGCCGCCCCAGCCGGTAGAAGGCGATGGCGCCGAACAGGTTGGGCATCAAGCTCATCAGCGGGCGGCTGCGGTGGGCGGCGCTGGCCACGAAGCGCTGGATGATGCGAAGTCCCTTGCCCTGCACCAGCCCCTCGAAGTCCTTGAAGGTGCAAAGGTGGATATTGGGCGTTTCATGCCAGCTATGGGGCAGGTGGGGCGCCATGGGCATCCGTCCGCGCAGGGCTAGGTGAATGCGGCTGCGCCAGTGGCCGAAGTTGGGGAAGGTGACGATGCACTCCCGGCCGATGCGTAGCATCTCATCAAGCATCCGTGCCGGGTGGCGCACGGATTGCAAGGTCTCCGTCATCACCACCATGTCGAAGCTGTCGTTGGGGAAGTTTGCCAGACCCTCGTCCAGGTCCTGCTCGATTACGTTCACGCCCTTGCGGATGCAGGTGGTGATGTTGTCTGGATCTACGTCCAGTCCGTAGCCGTTCACCTGCCTGTGGCGGCGCAGGTGGGCCAGCAGCTCCCCTTCGCCGCAGCCGAGATCCAGCACCCGAGCGCCCGGCTTGATGAGGTCCGCGATGATGTTCAGATCAGGCCGCATGGCTTGGCGCCGCCGCGTTGCGGGAGGCAAGGCTTTGCGCCTGCTCCGCCAAGCGGTCCATGTAGGCTTTGAAGACGCCCCGGTAGCGGGGCAGGGGCAGCAGAAAGGAATCATGCCCGTGCTCCGATTCGATGGTGGCGCTGGCCACGTTGCGGCGGGCGGCGATCAGGGCATCGACGATCTCTCTGGAGCGCGCCGTGGAAAAGCGCCAGTCCGTGGTGAATGAGAGCACCAGGAACTCGGCGCTTGCCTGTTTGAAGGCGGCGACCAGATCGCCGTCAAACTCGCCGGCCGGGTCGAAGAAATCCAGCGCCCTGGTCATCAGCAAGTAGGTGTTCGCGTCGAAACGGCGGGAAAAGCTGCTGGCCTGATGGCGCAGGTAGCTTTCCACTTGAAATTCAACGTCCTGGGCGGTCTTGAGGTCACCGGACTTGAGCGTCCGCCCGAAGCGTTGCCCCATGCCCGGATCGGAGAGATAGGTGACGTGCCCCACCATGCGGGCCAGGCCAAGGCCCAGGTCCGGGCTGGTTTCCGTGGCCCCGTAGTGGCCGTTTTGATAGTGGGGGTCGGAAACGATGGCTTGGCGCGCGATCTCATTGAAGGCGATGTTCTGCGCCGACAGCCGGGCGGCGCAGGCGATGAGCACCGCGGCGCCCACCCGCTGCGGCAGGTCGATGGCCCACTGCATGGCCTGCATTCCCCCTAGGCTGCCGCCAGCCACCGCAGCGAACCTCTCGATGCCCAGATGGTCCGCCAGCAGCGCTTGGCTGCGCACCCAGTCCTTTACCGTGACGGTGGGGAATTCCGGCCCATAGGCCCGCCCGGTTGCGGGGTTTGGGCTGGCTGGCCCGGTGCTGCCGTGGCAGCCTCCCAGGTTGTTGGGTGAGACCACGAAAAAGCGGTTCGTATCCACGGGCTTGCCCGGGCCGATGCAGTTTTCCCACCAGCCGGGCTTGGCGTCTTTCGGCGCGTGGCGTCCTGCTGCATGGTGGCTGCCGGACAGGGCGTGGCAGATCAGCACGGCATTGCTGGCGGCGTCGTTGAGCTGGCCGTAGGTTTCATAGACCAGTTCAAAGCCGTTCAAGGAGGCGCCGCAATGCAGCGGGAAAAGCGCCCGGTGCCGGAACCGCTGTGGAACGACTATGCCGACGCTGCTGCTGGCCGGTGCCGACATGGCGGCCTTAGGGAAGGCCGAACAGGCCGCGGAACAGTTGCGGCAGCAACTGCCGCAGGACGCCGATGGCCAGGATCACCAGTATGGGCGAAAAGTCCAGCCCGCCCAGCGGTGGAATAAGGCGCCGCGCCGGCGCCAGCAACGGCTCGGTAACCTGCTGCAGCAGCGCAAGCGCCGGATGGACGCGGGCCGGCGCCAGAAAACTGGCGATGATGACGATGATGATCGCCCAGGAGAACAGGCTTAGGAAGCGCATCAACACATGCAGCAGGCTGCCGCTGATGAGCTGTATGGCGCCCGCGTCCGCCAGCCCCGGAAGCAGGTGCATCAGCCCGGCGCTGGCCCAGGCGGCGGCGAAGGCCGCCAGATTCAGGTTCTTGTAGGGTGGAATGATCAGGCCTAAGGTGCGCACCACCGGCGCGGTGATCCGATCGATGAATTGGGAGATGGGATTGTAGAAATCCGCTCTGCAGGCTTGCAGCCAGAAGCGGGCCATGAACAGCAAGCAGAAAATCTCCAGCGCGAAGCGGGTGATGAAGGCGACGGTGGTGCTCATGCCCCGCCGAACTCCTCGGCAAGGGTTTGCGAGCGCGCCTGCGCCGCCTGCAGTGCTGCGGCTATGGTCTGTGCGAATTGCCGTTCGGCCAGCACCGCCAATGCCGCCGCCGTGGTGCCCCCCGGCGAGGTCACTTGGCGGCGCAGGGTGGCTGGCGCTTCCCCTTGGCGGGCCATCAGGGCGGCGCCGTAGGCGGTTTCCACGGTCAGGATGGCGGCCAGATCTGCGCTCAGTCCCAGGCGCTCCCCGGCTTCGGCCATGCATTCCATCAGGCGCAGGAAGTAGGCTGGGCCGCTGCCGGAAACGGCGGTGACGGCATCCAGCAAGCGCTCCTGCGCCACCCAGACCGTTTTGCCCACCGCACCCAGAATGGCGTCCGCCAGATTGCGTTGCGCCGCGCTGGCCTGGGCGTTGGCGTACAGCGCCGCCACGCCCGCCCGCAACAGCGCCGGCGTGTTGGGCATGGCGCGGATGATGGGCTGGCGCGGCGAGGTGCCCTGCGCGATGGCCGCCACTGGCGCGCCGGCGCAGATGGAGATGAACAGCTTGTCCGGCGGCGCCTGCAGGCTGGCCAGCACCCCGGCGAGCACTTGGGGTTTGACCGCCAGCACCACCACATCGCCCCGATCCACGGCGATTTGGTTGTGCGCCACGGCTTGGGCGCCTAAGGCGGCGACGGCTTGACGGCTGGCCGGCGCCGGGTCGCTGGCGGTCAGGCGCTGCGGTTTATGTCCGGACGCCGTCAAGCCGCGCATCAGGCTTTGCGCCATGTTGCCGCCGCCGATGAAGCTGATGTGCTGTTTCAAGCGTTCTCCTCGCAAGCTTTCGCTTTTCGGGGACCAAAAACACGCCTGCCAATGCGCACTTGGGTGGCGCCGGCGGCGATGGCGGCCTCCATGTCGTCGCTCATGCCCATGGACAGGGTGTCCCAGCCATCCCCGCCGCGCAGGGCCAAGGCGTCAAACAGCGTACGCATGCGGGCGAAGCTTAAATCAGGTGCGCTGGCCTTTTCCAATATGGTCATCAGGCCCCGCAGCCTTAGCCGCGGCAGGCTGCGCACCGCGTCCATTAGCGCAGCCGCGTCTGTCGGGGCAATGCCGCCCTTGGCTGGGTCTGCGTCCACATTCACCTGCACCAGTACGTTCAGCGGCTTATCCCCACTGTGCTGGCTGGCCAGACGCTCGGCCACCTTCAGCCGGTCCAGGGTGTGCACCCAGTGGAAGTGCCGGGCGATGAGGCGGGTCTTGTTGGCCTGACATCGCCCCAGAAAGTGCCAGCACAGGGGCAGGCTGGCCAAGGCCTGCACCTTGGGCACGGCCTCCTGCACGTAGTTTTCGCCGAAATGCACTTGGCCTGCCGCATGGGCGGCGGCGATGTCCGCAGCCGGCCTGGTCTTGGAGACTGCGATAAGCCTGATGTCCGCGGCCGTGCGGCCATGGGCTTCGGCCGCGCGGCGAATGCGCGTCCGCATGGCGGCAAGATTGGCGGCGATGCTGTTCTGCACTGGGATGGTTGGTTTCCTGCGAGCTCAATGGGAAATGTCCTACAGGCTAAAGCTCGCTGGCCCGGCCTGGACCTGAATAATAACCCAGCCGCCGATCGGGAGGCTGACGGGAACGGGGCGGAAACAAGCGGGAGATTAGCCATGGCGGGAGGCGGACGGGAGCGCTGGGCTGGCGGGAGCAGGGGGGATGCGGGGGCAGCGGGCCAACAGGAACAGGGAAGTGACATGAGCATGGAGGAATTGCTGGGCCATGGCGTGCAGTTGGGGGCATCGGATGTGCATGTGTCCGCTGGACTGCCGCCGCTGATGCGGGTGGATGGAGACATCCGCCCCCTGGAGGGGCCGCCCTTGGATCAGGTGCAGGCCAATGCCTTGATTCGGGAGATTATGGACGAACCGCAACAGCGGGCGTTCGCCGCCGGGCAGGAGGTGGATTTCGCCTTTGCGCTGCCCGGCCTGTGCCGCTTCCGCGTCAATGCCTTTCACCACAACCGGGGGGTGGGCGCTGCGTTCCGCACCGTGCCGACGCAGGCGCCCTCCTTGCAAGGGTTGGGCTTTGGGGACGTCTTCCGCCGCATCAGCGCGGCGCCCCGGGGCTTGGTGCTGGTTACAGGCGCCACCGGCTCCGGCAAGAGCACCACCCTGGCGGCCATGATCGACTGCATCAACGAAACCCGCCCAGCGCACATATTGACCATCGAGGATCCCATCGAGTTCGTCCACGCCAGCAAGCGGGGCTTGGTGCATCAGCGGGAGGCCCACCGCCACACGAAGAGTTTCACCGCGGCCCTGCGGTCCGCGCTGCGGGAGGATCCGGACATCATCATGGTGGGCGAGATGCGCGATCAGGAGACCATCAGCCTGGCGCTCACCGCAGCGGAAACCGGACATCTGGTGTTCGGCACCCTGCACACACCCTCCGCTGCGCAGACCATCAACCGCATCGTGGACGTCTTTCCAGTTGGCGGCAAAGACCTGGTGCGCTCCATGCTGTCGGAATCCCTGCAGGCGGTGATAGCGCAGACTCTCATCAAGCGTCGGGGCGGCGGAAGGGTGGCCGCCCATGAGATCCTGACGGGCGCCACTGCTGTTCGCCGCCTGATTCGGGAGGACAAGACCGCACAGCTCTATTCCGCCATGCAGGCCGGCAAGGCGCAGGGAATGCAGACGCTGGATCAGCACCTGAAGGCCTTGGTGGCCAGCGGGGCGGTCAGCGTGGAGGTGGCCCGCGCCGCCGCCCGGGATGGGCAAGCATTTGGGGAACCCTGAAATAGCCGTTGCCGAAAGGCTTGGCAAGGGCTAACATGCGCACCCTTTTGCGTTGGGGCCAAAGTGTGCGCCGCCCAATCGTAGCCGGCAATTGGAAGATGCATGGCGCCACGGAAATGGCGCTGCGCTTTTGCGAAGCCCTCAAGACGCTTTCATTGGGCGGGGATGCGGAGGTGGTGCTATTTCCGCCGGCGCCCTACTTGGGGCTGTTCACAACAAGTGTCGCGGCAACCGGCGTGGCCGTTGGCGCACAGGACATCCACCCGCTGCCGCAGGGGCCTTGCACCGGCGACATCTCCGCGCCCATGGTCGCGGACCTAGGCGGCGCTTGGGCTTTGGTGGGCCATTCAGAGCGTCGCCAAGGCCACGGCGAGGACGACGCCTTGGTGGCGCGTAAATTCGCCGCCGCCCTTGCAGCCGGGCTCAGGCCCGTTCTCTGCGTGGGGGAGACCCTGCGGCAGCGCGAAGCGGGGCGGGCGGAAGCCGTGGTGCGCGGGCAGCTTGAAGCCGTAGTGGATGCGTTGGGTGTGGAGGCCTTGGGCCAAGGCGCCTTGGCCTATGAGCCGGTTTGGGCCATTGGCACCGGCGTCACCGCCTCGCCGCAGCAGGCGGAGGCCATGCACGCCGTGCTTCGCGAGGCGGTGGCCAGCGCCAGCCCAACCGTGGCGCAGCGCCTGCGCCTGCTTTACGGCGGCAGCGTGAAGGCGGAAAATGCCGCGCATCTTTTCAGCCAGCCCAATGTGGATGGCGGGCTGGTGGGCGGTGCGTCCCTGAACGCCGGGGAGTTTCTGGCCATTGTCGCCGCCGCGGGCGAAGGACAAAGGCCGGTTGATGGAAACTGATGGATGCAGCCATGGAAGTGACGACTTTGGAAACCCTTTTGATGGTGTTGCTGGTGCTGGACGCCCTGGCCTTAGGCGGCTTGGTGCTGCTTCAGCAGGGTCGCGGGGCCGATGTGGGGGCGGCGTTTGGGGCCGGCGCCTCCAACACCATGTTCGGCAGCAGCGGCTCCGCCTCGTTTCTGGTCAAAGCCACCGTTTGGCTGGCCATCGGCTTCTTCCTGATCTCCTTTGGGCTGGCTTGGTTCGCCAAGGAGCGGGCCGCCGGCCTGCAGGATGAAGGCGTGCCCATCCCCGTCGTCCCGACGGAGGCTTCGCAACCCTTGACTGAAACGGAGGAGGCCCTAGATTCGGACATCCCGGATGTCTAGCCCGCATGGGTGCGCCAAGCTGCTTGCTGCTTGATGCGTCGCCGAATGTTGCTCCATTGCAGCGCCTTGGCCGCCAGATCTCCTGGCGGGCTGCCGTCGCCCGTTGCGCTGGCCGCGCCCTTGGCGCGATCTGGGGGCCAGCCGGAAGGGACAACGGATGGCCACCGGGAACAGACAAAGCCGAAGTGGTGGAATTGGCAGACACGCTATCTTGAGGGGGTAGTGGGCTTTCGCCCGTGCGAGTTCGAGTCTCGCCTTCGGCACCATCCGCAAGGGCCCGCCGCTTGGCCGCAACGGCGGTTCAGCCAAAATTTACCCGCAATGTTCCGCAAAAAGTTTGCATAGCAGGCAAAGCCCCCCTATAATCCGCTGTCGCGCTGATGCGGGGTGGAGCAGTCTGGTAGCTCGTCGGGCTCATAACCCGAAGGTCGCGGGTTCAAATCCTGCCCCCGCTACCAAAGTCTCAAAGGCCCCCTAGTGGGGCCTTTTAGCAGGCGTTTGGCTCAGCTTCGCATGGCTGATTCTCGAAAATGGGCGCAAGCCCATTTTTTATTGGTGGATGGTTTGTGATTTTGGTGCAAAGTGGACCGCAAGGAAAAGCGCATTGAAGAGCTTTTGCAAACGCCTGTGGCCGCCTGCGGCTGCACCATATGGGGCGTGCAGCATCAGTCCACCGGACGGCGCTCGCGCCTGCGCGTCTATATCGACAAGCCCGGCGGCGTTTCCTTGCAGGACTGCGAGCAAGTCAGCCGTGAAGTGGGGGATGTGCTGGACCTTGAAGCGGTCATTGCAGAAGGCTATGACCTCGAAGTGTCCTCCCCAGGACTGGATCGCATGTTGTTCAACGCCGAGCAGTACCTCAGCAGCGTTGGCGAGGTGGTGGACGTGCGGCTGAGTTTTCCCTTCGCCGGCAGGAAGCGCTTTGTCGGCCGGCTTGCCGATGTTGAGGACGGGCAAGCCGTGCTGCGCGTGGATGATGAGGAGTACCTCCTGCCCTTGGACAGCATTCAGCGGGCGCGGGTCGTCCCCTGCTTTGAGTGAGGTGCGCTTTGCCAATGACGAAGGAAATCTTTCTGGTGGTGGACGCCGTTTCACACGAAAAGGGCGTCTCCAAGGAGATCATCTTCGGCGCCATCGAAAGCGCCTTGGCTTCCGCCACCAAGAAGCGCTACGACGAGCAGGCCGATTTCCGAGTCTCCATAGATCGGGAGAGCGGCGACTACGAGACTTTCCGCGTCTGGACGGTCACGGACCTGGCCGCGGAGGAGGAGCCCAACCCCTCCGCGCAGATATCCCCGGATGACCCGCGCGCCGCCGGGCTTGCCATAGGCGACACCATAGAGGAGCCGGTGGCGTCCGTGGCCTTCGGCCGCATCGCCGCGCAGACTGCGAAGCAGGTGATCGTGCAGAAGGTGCGCGATGCTGAGCGGGCCCGGGTAATCGAGGAATATGAGCCCCGCGTGGGGCAAATGGTGAGCGGCGTGGTGCGCCGGGTGGGGCGTGACAACGTCGTGGTGGACCTCGGCAACAACGCTGAGGGTTTGCTGACCCGGGAGCAGCTGATCCCGCGGGAGACCTTCCGCGTCGGCGAGCGCCTGCGCGCCCTGCTGCTGGAGTTGCGCCCGGACAACCGCGGCCCGCAGCTCATGCTCACCCGCACCTCCCCCAGAATGCTGGAGGAACTGTTCAAGATCGAGGTGCCGGAAATCGCCGAGGACATCATTCAGATCCGCGCCGCCGCCCGGGATCCAGGTTCCCGGGCCAAGATCGCCGTCAGCACCAATGACGGCCGCATAGACCCGGTAGGCGCCTGCGTGGGCATGCGCGGTTCCCGGGTGCAGGCGGTGTCCGGCGAGTTGGCTGGGGAGCGCATCGATATCGTGCCCTGGAACGACAACCCAGCCCAGCTCACCATCAACGCCATGGCGCCGGCGGAAGTGGCCTTCATCCAGATCGATGAAGAGATGCACAGCATGAATATCGCCGTGGCGGAGGACAAGCTTGCCCAAGCCATCGGCAAAGGCGGCCAGAACGTTCGCCTGGCCAGCGATCTGACTGGCTGGAGCCTCAACGTCATGACCGAACAGGATGCGGCGGAGCGCCAGGACGCGGAGGCCAGCCGTCTCATGGAGGAATTCATGGAGTCCCTGTCTGTGGATGAAGACGTGGCCGCCGTGCTCGTGGAGGAAGGCTTCATGACTCTGGATGAAGTGGCCTACGTGCCCGTCGATGAGATGATGGCCATCGAAGGTTTCGATGAAGAGATCGTCCTCGAGCTGCAGAACCGCGCCAAGGACGCCCTGCTGACCAAGGCCATCGCCAGTGAGGAGGAGCTTGAGCCGGCGGATGACCTGCTGAACATGGCGGGAATGGAAGCCGATTTGGCCCGTCGTTTGGCCGCCGCCAAGGTAGTGACCATGGAGGATTTGGCGGAGCTTGCGGTGCCGGAGTTGATGGAGATAGTGGAAGACCTCGACGAGGAGCGCGCCGCCGAGCTGATCATGACGGCCAGGGCCCCTTGGTTTGAGGAATCGGACGGCGAGTCCGCGCCTTAGAAGCAGGGCGCGAAGGACAGATGCAGATGGCTGAGGACACCACGGTTAGACAGTTCGCGGACTCCATCAGGATGTCTGTGGACCGAGTGCTCAAGCAGATGGCCGCGTTCGGCCTGCCGCAGACCGACGAGGCGGAAATGGTTTCTTCCGAACAGAAACACGAGTTTCTGGCGCATCTGCGGCGCAGCCACGGTTCCGGCGAGCGCGCTGCCAACCGCATCAGCCTCAAGCGCAAGTCGGTCGGCACACTGAGGGTGGCTGGCCAAGGACGCGCCGGCCACAGCGTGAAGGTGGAGGTTCTGAAGCGACGCACCTATGTGCGCCCCCAAGCCGCGCCGCCCCAGCATAGGGCGCCGGCCGTCGCCCGCGGTCCCTCCCGGGCGGAGCAGGAGGCGCAGCGCATTCGCGAAGAGGAGCAGGCGCGCAAAGCCGCTGAGGAGGAAGCTCGCCAGGCGGCCATCAAACGTGAGGAAGAGGCCAAGCGTCAGGCGGAGGAACAGGAACGGGCCCGCGCCCGGGAGCAGGCGGCTGCCGCCCAGCAAGCCAAGAAGCCGCCTGCCGTGGAGGAACCCGCCCGGCAGGAGGCCCGAGCCGCTGCGGAAACCCAGGCCCGTGTGCAGGCCACGGAAAAGGCCGGCAAGCGCGTAAAGGACAAGGGGCGGGAACGGGGCGGCCGTGGCGGCGGCCGTGGGCGACATGTGCGCAAGGAGCTCACCCTAGGATCGGAACGGCGTCGTCGCCCGCCGCGAATACGCAGCCAACAGCCCATCAAGGTGGCGCAACAGGGCGGCGAGTTCAAGCCGAACGAGTTCATCTCCCGGGAGGTGGAGATCCCGGACATGATCGTGGTTGCCGAACTGGCCCGGCGCATGACCGAGAAGGCCGGCGCCGTCATCAAGAAGCTGATGGACCTAGGCATCATGGCCACCATCAACCAGGTCATCGATCAGGATGCCGCCGCCACTGTGGTGGAGGAGATGGGCCACCACGTCAAGTTGGTCCATGGCGACGCCATCGAGCAGGAATTGAAGAAATCCCTGCGCATCGAGGGCGAAGGCCAGCCCCGTCCGCCAGTGGTCACCGTGATGGGCCATGTGGACCATGGCAAAACCTCCCTCCTGGACAGGATTCGCCGCACCCGGGTTGTCAGCAGCGAGGCCGGCGGCATCACCCAGCACATCGGCGCCTACGCCGTGGATACCGATCACGGCCGCATCTGCTTCATAGACACGCCCGGCCACGCCGCCTTCACCGCCATGCGGGCTCGGGGCGCGCAGGTTACGGACATCGTCGTTTTGGTGGTGGCTGCGGACGACGGCGTCAAGCCGCAGACCGAGGAGGCCATCCAGCACGCTAGGGCCGCGGAAGTGCCCATCGTTGTGGCCATCAACAAGATGGACCTGGAAGGCGCCGATCCGCAGCGTGTGATCGGCGCCTTGGCCGCCAGGAACCTGGCCTCGGAGGATTTGGGCGGCGACACCCTATTTGTCCAGGTCTCCGCGCAGACTGGGCAGGGCATCCCGCAACTGTTGGAGGCGGTGCTGCTGCAGGCCGAATTGCTGGAGCTCAAGGCGGTGCCCGACGCGCCCGCCAGAGGCTTGGTCATCGAATCCCGTTTGGACCGCGGCAGGGGGCCGGTATCCACAGTGCTGGTGCAGAACGGCACTTTGAAGCGCGGCGACATCATCATTGCCGGAGAGCAGCACGGGCGGGTGCGCGCCCTGTTGGACGATCAAGGCAAGCAGGTGCAGCAGGCAAGCCCCTCCCAGCCGGTGGAGGTGCTTGGCCTGAACGGCACCGCGGGCGCCGGGGATGACTTCTCTGTGGTCACGGATGAACGTTCCGCCCGGGAGCTGGCGGCGTTCCGGCGTGACAAGAGTCTGGAGCAGCGTCAGGCCTCGCAGCAGGCGGCCAAGCTGGACAACCTGTTCGCCAGCCTCGCCGAGGGTGAGAAGCGTGTGCTGAAGGTGGTGGTCAAGGCGGATGTGCGCGGCAGCCTGGAGGCCATACTGCATGCCTTTGCGGAAGTGGGCAACGAGGAGGTGGCGGTCAACGTGCTGGGCTCCGGGGTGGGCGGCTTCACGGAGAACGACATCAATCTGGCGTTGACCTATGGCGCCAGCGTTTTTGGCTTCAATGTGCGTGCGGATTCCACCGCTAAGGGCATCGCCGAGCGCGAAGGGCTGGAGCTGCGCTACTACCGTGTCATTTACGAACTTATCGATGACGTCAAGCAAGTGCTCAGCGGCATGTTGGCGCCGGAGGTGCGCGAGGAGATTCTCGGCCTGGCGGAGGTGCGCGACGTATTTGTCTCCCCGCGCCTGGGTCAGGTTGCGGGCTGCATGGTGACGGAAGGGGTGGTGCATCGGCGCAAGCCCATCCGTGTGCTGCGGGACAATGTGGTCATCTACGAGGGGGAACTGGAGTCCTTGCGCCGGTTCAAGGACGACGTGGCGGAAGTGCGTCACGGCACCGAGTGCGGCATCGGCGTGCGCAACTACAATGACGTGCGCGTTGGCGACCTGATCGAAGTGTTTGAAGCCCACGAGGTCGCCCGCGCCCTCTAGGGCCGGGGCGCATCGGCAAGCGGCGGGACGAATGGCTGCAGAGTCACGATCGATGCGCGGGGAAGGACGGGAACTCAAGGCGGCGGACTGGATGCGGGATGAAATCGCCCGCATCGCCATGCGCGAGGTGCGCGACCCGCGCATCGGCATGTTGAGCGTCACCGAGGTTCGCCTGCGTCGGGAACTGGGCTTGGCGGAAGTCTATGTGTCCGCCTTGGACGTGCCCGAGGCCGTCAGTGCGGCGGCTGGGGCGCGTAAAGCGGCGCTGCTGGATGCGCTGAACGGCGCCGCCGGGTTCTTCCGCACCCGCCTTGCCCGTCGCAGCCGCATGAAGGCGACGCCGCGGCTGCGTTTTCACTATGACGAATCCCTTGCCAGAGGCCGCCGCCTGGAGTGTCTCATCTCTGCGGCGAACGCACCCGGTGGCGCAGGGCGCCAGGAACCCCAATGATCGTGCGGAGTTCCGTTGTTTTTGCATGGGGCGCAGGCAGTGGCTAGGCGCCGCCGCGGTCGGGCGGTCAACGGCCTGATTGTGATAGATAAGCCCAAGGGGCTCAGCTCCAATGAAGCGGTGCAGAAAGCCAAGCGGCTGTTCGGCGCCCAGAAGGTGGGGCACACGGGCGCCCTGGATCCTTTGGCGACAGGGGTTCTGCCCCTGTGCTTTGGCGAGGCCACGAAGTTCTCGCAGTACTTGCTGGCGTCGGACAAGCGTTATTGGGCGCGCGTGAAGCTGGGCATCGCCACGGACAGCGGCGATGCGGATGGCAAGGTGGTTTGCCGCCGCTCGCCTGCCGGGGTGGGGCGCGCCGATGTGGAGGCGGCCTTGGAGCAGTTCCGCGGTCCCATCAAACAGGTGCCGTCCATGTTCTCCGCCATCAAACACAAGGGGCAGCCGCTGTACAAGTTGGCCCGCCAAGGCGTGGAAGTGGCGCGCGAGGCGCGGGACGCCATCATCTACACGAACCAACTCAGCGCCTTTTTCGGCGATGAATTCGAATTGGAGATACACTGCAGCAAGGGCACCTATGTGCGCACCATTGCCGACGATCTAGGCCGTGCGCTGGGCTGCGGCGCCCATGTTGTGGCTTTGCGCCGCCGTCAGGCAGGTCCCTATGACGAGCGGGATCTGGTTGACTTCGAGACCCTGGAGGAGGCTCGGCGGCAGGGCGCCTCCCTGGACCCGCACCTGCTGCCCATTGCCAGTGCGGTGCGCCAGTGGCCGGAGGTGTGCTTGGCGGCGGACGCCGCCTACCATGTGCGCCAGGGCCAGCCGGTAATGATCTCCCATGCCCCCACCGCCGGCTGGGTGCGCCTGAGCGATGTCTCTGGCGAGGCGCCGCGTTTCCTAGGCGTTGGCGAAGTGCTGGAGGATGGCCGCATCGCCCCTAGGAGGCTGATCACGAACGCATAGCGCCTGCGGAGCGGGCGCCTTGGGATGCCGGGCTCCACTGCAAATATGCGCGGTGGGTCCAGGTGAGGAACAACTGGCATATTTGGAGAAAGACAATGGCGTTGACAGCCGAAAAAAAAGCGGAGGTCATCAAGGCGTATCAAACCCAGCAAGGGGATACAGGCTCACCTGAAGTGCAGGTGGCGCTCTTGACCACCAACATCAACACCCTGCAGAGCCACTTCCGCACGCACAAAAAGGACCATCACTCGCGGCGGGGGCTGATCCGCATGGTGAACCAGCGGCGCAAGCTGCTCGATTACCTCAGGCGCAAGGACCGCTCACGCTATCAAAAGCTGGTCAAGCGTTTGGGCCTTAGAAGATAGCCGCCCCGGGAAGCCCAGGGCAGGCGCAGCAACTTATTGAAATGCAAGAGAACAGGAGAAAGTTTTGAATCCAAAAGCAAGAGAAATGGAATTTGCCGGGGTGCCGTTGCGCATCGAAACCGGGCGCATCGCCCGGCAGGCGAGCGGCGCCGCGCTGGTCACCCTAGGGGAGTCCGTGGTGCTGGCCACAGCGGTGGGGGTGGCGAAGCCGCGGCCGGGCCAGTCCTTCTTCCCGCTCACCGTCAACTATCAGGAAAGAACCTACGCAGCGGGCAAGATCCCGGGTGGCTTCTTTCGCCGTGAGGGGCGGCCAACTGAGAAGGAGACCCTCACCTCCAGGCTTATCGACCGACCCATTCGGCCGCTGTTTCCCAAGGGCTTCATGAACGAGGTGCAGGTGGTGGCCACGGTGCTGTCCGCCGACAAGGAGCGGGATCCGGACATCGCCGCCATGATCGGCGCGTCCGCCGCCTTGGCCTTGTCCGGCGTGCCCTTCCAGGGTCCCATTGGCGCCGCGCGGGTGGGGTACAGGGATCATCGCTACAGCCTCAACCCCAGCTATGGGGAGCTTGAGCAGTCGCAGCTGAACATGGTGGTGGCGGGCACGGACAAGGCGGTGCTGATGGTGGAGTCCGAAGCGCACGAGCTCAGCGAGGACGAGATGCTCGGCGCCGTGCTGTTCGCCCACCAGGAGATGCAAGGCGTCATTGCAGCCGTGCGCAGCCTTGCCGAGGAGGCCGGCCAGCCGGCTTGGGAATGGGCTCCAGCGCCGGCGGATGAGGCTTTGGCGGCGCAGGTCTCCCAGGCGGTCGATGGCCGCCTGGGCGCTGCCTACCGCATCACGGACAAGAAGGCGCGTCAGGCTGCGCTGGCTGAACTGCGCCAGGATCTAGTGGCGGCCCTGGACGACGAAGAGCAGGATGGGGAGCGTGGCGAAGCCCTGCTGGACGCCTTGGCCAAGCAGGAGAAGGAGCTGGTGCGCCGTCAGGTCCTGAAAGGCGCCCCACGCATCGACGGGCGCGACCAGCGCACCGTGCGGCCTATCTCCGTGGCGGTCGGGCTGCTGCCCTGCGCCCACGGCTCGGCGCTTTTCACGCGCGGGGAAACCCAGGCGATCGTGACCGCCACCTTGGGCGCCCTGAGGGATTCCGCCTTGGTGGAGGGGCTCTCCGGCACCTTCAAAGACCACTTCATGCTGCACTACAACTTCCCGCCTTATTCGGTGGGGGAAGCGGGCATGATGACAGGCCCCAAGCGCCGCGAGATCGGCCACGGGCGGCTGGCCCGCCGGGGGTTGGCGGCGGTGCTGCCCAACGAGCGGGACTTTCCCTACACCCTGCGCGTGGTTTCGGAGATCACCGAGTCCAACGGCTCGAGCTCCATGGCCAGCGTGTGCGGCGCCTCCTTGGCGTTGATGGACGCCGGTGTGCCCATCAAGCGTCCGGTGGCGGGCGTGGCCATGGGGTTGGTGAAGGAAGGGGATCGCCATGCCGTGCTCACGGACATTCTCGGCGATGAGGATCACCTCGGGGACATGGACTTCAAGGTGGCCGGCACCGAGCAGGGCATCACCGCCCTGCAGATGGACATCAAGATTGACGGCATCACGGAAGACATCATGGAACAGGCCCTGCTGCAGGCCCTCGACGCCCGCATGCACATCCTGTCCGAAATGAATAAGGTGCTGGCGGCCTCCCGCCCGGAAATTTCCGAGCGGGCGCCGGCCATGACCGTCATCAACGTCTCCAAGGACAAGATTCGCGACATCATTGGCAAGGGCGGCGCCACCATCCGCTCCATCGTGGAGGAAACTGGCGCCGATGTGGACATCGACGATGACGGCGCGGTGCGCATCTATGCGGAGGGCGCCGCCGGCCTGAACGCCGCCGTGGCCCGCATCGAGGCCATCACTGCGGAGGCGGAGATCGGCAAGATCTATAACGGCCGCGTGGAGCGCATCGTGGAGTTCGGCGCCTTCGTCAACATCCTGCCGGGCAAGGACGGGCTGGTGCATATCTCCCAGATCGCGCGCAAGCGGGTGGAGAAGGTCACCGACTACCTTGCGGAAGGTCAGAACGTGGACGTGGTGGTGCTGGACATCGACCAGCGCGGCCGCATCAAGCTCAGCATGAAGGAAGTGGAGAATTACGCCGAGACGGCCTAGGCTGCGTGATGCGCCTTTTCGGGAAATCGTGCGGCATCGCGACCTGCGTTTGCGTACCGTTTCGAGGCCGCCTGGACGACCATGACCGAAGCAACTTGTTCCGCCCTTCCCTAGCGGCCCGCTATGAGGCCCTCCACCACGGCTGGTTCGGCCAGGGTGGTCACGTCGCCGAGGTTGGCGAAGTCATTGGCGGCGATCTTGCGCAGGATGCGCCGCATGATCTTGCCGGAGCGGGTCTTCGGCAGCCCCGGCGCCCATTGGATGACGTCCGGCTTGGCGAAGGGGCCGATCTCCTTGCGCACCAGCGCGGTCAGTTCCTGCTCCAGCGCTGCTGGATCAGCGTCCGTCCCCTGCATTAGGGTGACGTAGGCGTAGATGCCCTCGCCCTTGATGTCATGGGGGAAGCCCACCACCGCGGCTTCCGCCACCTGCGGATGCAGCACCAGGGCGCTCTCCACTTCGGCGGTGCCGATACGGTGGCCGGAGACGTTCAGCACATCGTCCACCCGGCCCGTGATCCAATAGTAGCCGTCGGCATCACGCCTGGCGCCGTCGCCGGTGAAGTACAGGCCGGGATAGGCGGCGTAGTAGGTGTCTATGGCCCGTTGATGGTCGCCATGCACCGTGCGCAGCTGCCCTGGCCAGGGGGCTGTGATCACCAAGTTGCCGGACGCTTCGGCCGCCTCGATGATCCGGCCCGCCTCATCCACCAGGGCTGGCTGCACGCCGAAAAAAGGCCGTGTGGCGCTGCCCGGCTTCAGAGGCGTTGCGCCTGGAAGCGGGGCGATCATGATGGCGCCGGTCTCCGTTTGCCACCAAGTGTCCACAATGGGGCAGCGGCCGTCGCCCACCACGCGGTGGTACCACTCCCAAGCTTCCGGGTTGATGGGCTCCCCCACGGTCCCAAGCAGATGCAATGAAGCCCGGGAGCTGGAGGTTACATAGGCGTCCCCCTGCCCCATGAGTTGGCGGATTGCGGTAGGCGCGGTGTAGAAGATGTTGACGCGGTGCTTGTCCACCACTTGCCAACAACGTGAGGCGTCCGGATAGGTCGGCACCCCCTCGAACATCAAGGTGGTGGCGCCATTGGCTAGGGGGCCGTAGATGATGTAGGAGTGTCCGGTGATCCAGCCCACATCCGCAGTGCACCAGTGGATGTCCCCTTCGTGGTGGTTGAAGATGTACTTGAAGGTCATGGCGGCCTGCAGCAGATAGCCGCCGGTGCTGTGCTGCACCCCCTTGGGCCGGCCGGTGGAGCCGGAGGTGTACAGCACGAACAGGGGATCTTCGCTGTCCATCGACTCCACCGGACAACTGGCCGGTTGGTTCGCCACCAGATCATGAAGCCAGACGTCACGGCCGTCCCGCCAAGGCACTTGCGCCCCGGTGCGCCGCGCCACCACCAGGGTGTGCACGTTGGGGCAGAAAGCCAGCGCCTCCTCCGCATTGGCCTTCAGCGGCACCCTGCGCCCACCGCGCACACCCTCATCAGCGGTGATCAGGGTGCGGCAGTCCGCATCCAGAATGCGGTCCGCCAGGGCGCTGGGGGAGAAGCCGCCGAACACCACGGAATGCGCCGCGCCGATGCGGGCGCAGGCAAGCATCGCGTACGCCGCTTCGGGGATCATGGGCATGTATATGCATACTCTGTCCCCCTTCTGCACCCCTCGGGCCCTGAGGCCGTTGGCCAGCCGGCACACGGCCTCATGCAATTCCTGATAGGTGATGGTGCTGCTTTGGGCTGGATCGTCACCCTCCCAAATAATCGCGGCCTGTTGCGCCCGTTCCGGCAAGTGGCGGTCCACGCAGTTGTGGCAGGCGTTCAGTTCGCCGCCCAGGAACCACTGCACGCACCCTTCCGCCATATTCGCCGCGCAGACCTCGCGCCAAGGCTGGCGCCAGTCCAGGAACCTGTTCGCCTGCTCCGCCCAGAAGCCTTCCGCATCCCGCACGGAGCGCTGATACAGGGTTTGGTAGGTTGTTGCGTCGATCAGCGCGCGCTGCGCCGTGAATTCATTGACTGGATGCATCATCGTCCTTGGCCTTCCTGTCCAGCGCCTGCAAATGTTGAATGAGGGCTTGGGTGGCGTTGTCCTGCCGGCTGGCGGCTTCGCCGCCGAGCTGGCGGAAGATGCGCTGAGCCAGCCCCTTGCCAAACTCCACACCCCACTGATCGAAGGAGTTTATCCCCCAAAGCAAACCTTGGCAAAACACCCGATGTTCATAGAACGCCAACAGGGCGCCGAAGCGGAAGGGATCCAGCCGCTCCAGCAGGATGGTGGTGGCGCCGTGATCGCCGCCGGCGGCGCGGTGCGGATCTTCGCAGTGATGCCCTAAGGCCATCGCCTGCCCTTGGGCTAGGCCGTTGGCCAGCAGCCAGCGATGGTGCTCCGCAAGCCCATGCCCTCCTTGCCCGGTGAGGATGAAGTCCGCGCTGAAGGACCTAGTGCCCTGATGGAGCTGCTGATGGAAGCTGTGCTGGCCATTGGTGCCTTCCCCGCCCCAGACGGGCGGTATGGTGTGCACCCCCACATCGCCGCCGCCATGCCTGGTGCGCTTGCCGTTGCTCTCCATCATCAGTTGCTGCAGGTAGGCCGGCAGCAGGCGCAGGCGGTGATCGTAGGGCAGGATGACTTGGCTGCCCACACCCAGAAAGTTGTAGTTCCAGATGTCGATCAAAGCCGACAGCAGGGGAACGTTGGCCGCCGCCGGCGCTTCGCGGAAGTGCCTGTCCAAGGCATGGGCGCCGGCCAGCAAGGCGTTGAAGCCGCTGCTCCCCAAATGCAGCGCAACTGGCAGCCCCACGGCGGACCAAAGCGAATAGCGGCCCCCCACCCAGGGCCACAGGGGAAGAATGTTCGTTGGCGCCAAGCCGAAGGCGCCGGCCGCCTCCCTGTTGGCCGTCACCGCAAAGAAGTGCTTCGCCAAGGCTTCCTTGCTGCAGGTGCGTTCCAGAAACCAACTGCGCGCCGCCGCCGCATTGCTGCGCGCCTCCAGGGTGGTGAAGGTCTTGGATACCACCAGGAACAAGGTGGTATCCACATCCGCACCCGCCAAGGCATCGGCAATGGCCTGTCCATCCACATTGGCCACAAAGTGGATCTGCAGTTGTCCGTCGCCTTTGAGGGCCTGAACCGCCAACGCGGGCCCCAGGTGGGAGCCGCCGATGCCGATGTGGACCAGATGCCGAAAGGCCTTGCCGGTGCATCCCCTGCGCTGGCCCTTGCGCACAGCCTCCGCGAACGCGCATAGGTGTTCCCGCACGGCGATGACTTGATCGCCCGCCGCCGGCATGGCCTGCGCAGGCGCCCGCAGCGCCGTGTGCAGCGCCGCCTGGCCCTCAGTGGAGTTGATCGTTGCGCCGCTGAAGAGCATTTCCACCCGCCCGCGCCAGCGCCGCTCTTCGGCAATGGCGATTAGGCCGTCAAGCACCTCAGGGGTGATCTTGTGCCTTGAGAAATCAAACAGAATGCCAGCGACCTCGCGCCGCAACGCCGCCCCCCGGCGGGGGTCTTCAAGCAGCTCGGCGAGATGCCGCCCGGCCATGCCGTCCGCCAGCCGCGCCAGCCGCCGCCACGCCGTCAGATCCGCGGCGGGGCGGCTAGAGAAGCTTTGCACTTGGGTTGAAGTAGCTGCGCCCGCCCTCCATGCCGGCCAGGTGGTTCAGCAGGGCCTGCAGGTGGGCGTTGTTGTTGGCGAAGTCCAGCTCGCCGGCATTGACGATGAGCAGCGGTGCTTCGTCATAGCCGTGGAAGTAGCGGGCATAGGCGCTGGCCACCGCGTCCAGGTAGCTTTCCTCCATCCTCTGCTCATATGGGATGCCGCGTTTGCTGACGCGGCGGCGCAGCTCCGGCGCCGGGGCCTGCAGGTAGATGACCAAGTCAGGGCGTGGCGGTTGCGGCCGCAGGGCCTGATGGATGCGCTCATAGAGATCCAGTTCCTGGGCGCTAAGGGTGAGCTGGGCGAACAGGCGATCCTTGTCCATCAGAAAGTCCGCCACCAGGTTCGGGCCCAGCAGATCGTCCTTGGACACCGCCGCCACCAGCTTGGCGCGGTTCAGCAGAAAGAACAGTTGGGTCTGCAGGGCATTGGCGCCGCGGCTGCGGTAGAACTGGCCCAGAAAAGGGTTCTCCAGGGCCGGTTCAAGCAGCAATGGGTAGCCCAGAGCTTCGGCCAGCTTGCCGGCCAAGGTGGTTTTGCCGACCCCTATGGGGCCCTCCACCACAAGGTGGCGCGGCAACTTGTGGTCAACCTGTTGGTTTTTCCGGGCCCCCGGTTGTAGGGGCCGGATCAATTCCGTTTTGCTCTAGGCGCTTTGCGGCGGCGTCTTGCGGACCTTGCTGGGCAGCTCAGCGCGGCGATCATATCCGCCTGCTGGGCGGGTGTGGCTTGCTGGAGGTCGGTCCACCACTCGGCCAATTGGCTGTCCACTAGGCCGGCCTGACTGCGCAGCATCAGGAAGTCATAGGCGGCGCGGAACCTGCGATGTTGCTGGGCCCGTTCCGCCCGTTTGGGCGAGCGTCCCTGCAGATGCTGCTGCAGACGCCATACATCGATGACGAAGTGGCTGTGGCGACGGGGCAACGCGATGATGCGCCGCTGGTCGGCCAAGGCCGCGAAGGCGGCCGCTACGGCGGCTTCCTTCTTGCCCATGCCTGCCGCCGGGCTGGTCAGCTCCCGCAGTCTGGCCCGGTAGTCCTCCCACAGCATCACCGCCAGCAGAAAGCCGAAGGTCACGGAGTTTCCGGCGGCGATGCGCCTGTCGGTGCTGGCCATCGCCAAGCGCACCAGGGCGCTGTGCGGCGGCGTGGCGGGAAACAAGGCTGTGCGGATGGGCGTCTGCTCCATCAGCCGCCAAGCGTTTTCGGCGTGTCCGGTCAGAAACAGCTTGGTGCATTCATCGAATAGGCGCGCCGGGGCGACATCCGGCAGGCGGACGGCTGCGTCGGCCAAGCCCGCCCTGGCCTCCGAGTCCAATTCCAGGCCGAGCTTGGCTTGGAAGCGGATGGCGCGCAGCAAGCGCACTGGATCCTCCAGCAGGCGCTCCCTTGCTTGGCCGATGAAGCGCAGGCGGCTTTGCCGGAGATCTTCCATGCCGCCCACATAGTCCAGAATCTCCTCGGCTTGCGGGTTGTAGTATAGGGCGTTGACGGTGAAGTCCCGGCGAAAGGCGTCCTCCTCCAGGGTGCCGTAGGCGTTGTCCCGCAGGATCATGCCATTGGCCTCCTTGTGCAGTAGGCTGTCTCCGCCGCGAACGGGGGCCTTGCGGAAGGTCGAGACCTCGATGATGTTCCGTCCATAGCGCACGTGGGCGATTCTGAAGCGGCGGCCCACCATGCGCGAGCGCCGGAACAAGGCGCGCACCTGCTCAGGGGTGGCGCTGGTGGCCACGTCGAAGTCCTTGGGGTGGGCGCCCAGCAGCAGATCGCGGACGCAGCCGCCCACCAGCAGCGCCTCGAATCCGGCGGCCTTCAGCCGCTTCAGCACGTCCAAGGCGTTGGCGTCAACCTGCTTCTGGGAGACGTTCAAGGGGCGCGAGGCCAGCTTCAAGGCGGCCACCGCAGTTAGGGCCTGTCAACAGTGTCTGGATTGGCCCTGCCGGGCGCCGCGTTCCGGGCGGCAAGAAGGCGTTGCTGGGGCGTCGCGCCCGCAACGGAACCAACCCAGAAAGTATTAGCAGGCCTTAGTTCCAAATTCGCTTCGGCATGTTGGTGGGATAGGAGATTCAACCCATGGTAGCACAACCAATGAACCTTGGCCCGCATAGCGCGCCAGGCCTAGGCCCATCCCAAAGTGTCCGCTCTTGAAGGAAAACTTCTGGAAGGTCGTTAGATATCGCAGAATGATGCCGTCGGCGCCAACCGGCGCTGGCCGGGTCGTGGCCGTCATCAGGGCTCTTGGTGCGTTGTATGGGCTAGGCGGAGCGTCTCGGCCCGCGTTTGCGCGTTCTAGTGCGCGGAATGTTCAGGCGTTGGCGGCGCTCCCAGAGACTTTTGCGGCTGATGCCCAGTTTTTCGGCGATCTCGGTTTCGGTGAGGTGCTCCTGATGCTGCAGCACGAAGGTGACGAAGTACTCCTCCAGAGAAACCGTTGGCGGTGCGTCCTCCTGGGGTTCCGCAGGAGCTTGGTGCGGGGCGGTTTCAATGGGGAGAAGCCGGGCCGGCAGGGTCTCGCCATCGCACAGCAGAGCGGCCCGCTCAATGGCGCTTGCCAGCTCCCGCACGTTGCCCGGCCAGTGATAGCTGCGGATGGCCAGCAGGGCCTCGTTGGTGAAGGTCGCCGGAGGCTTGCCCAGCTTGCGGCCTATGTGCCGCAACAGCTCCCGGCCTGCTTCCACTGCGTCCTCCCGTCGCTCGCGCAGGGGTGGCAGGTTGAAGGAGATTTGCGCCAGCCGCAGAAGCAGATCGCGCAGAAATTGGCCGTTCGCCACGGACTGCTGCAGATCGCGATAGGATGAGGCGATGATGCGGACGCTGTGCGGCTGGGCGTTCAAGGCGCCGGGTTTGGGCAGCAACGGCAATAGCCCGGTCTGCACATTCAGGGGCAAATCGCCTACCTCCTCCAGAAACAGCGTGCCGCCCGAAGCCCTCGCCACCAGCCCGCTGTCGGAGTGGCCATGGCCGAACAGCTCCGCCTCCAGCATGGGTTCTGGAATGGCGGCGCAGTTGACGGAGATCAGGGGCGCGTGGCTGCGGCGGCTTGCGGCGTGGACGGCATGGGCCAGATAGGCCAGGCCGCAGCCGGGTTCGCCGGCAATAAGCACGGCCGCATCCGCCAAGGCGGCTTGGGCGATGCGTGTGCGCACCTCCACCATGGCGTCACTGGAGCCGATTAGGGCGAAGGGAGCGTGGGTGTGCTGTCTGGAACTTTGCGGCATCGGCGCCAGCGCGCCGCCAAGGACATCCAACAGCACATTGCCGGCAACGGGCGCGGGGACATAGTCCGCAGCCCCTTGCTTCATGGCCTGCACCGCTTTGCGCACATCGTTGGCGCCCAACACGATGACTGGGATGGCGGGTGCGCTGCTGAGCAGTTGTTCGTGCTCCACCGCCTGCATGTCGCCGATGACGGCGTCAAAGGCGGAAAGATCGGGGTGTTGTCCCGCCGTTGCGGGATGGCGGGCGGTTACGCGATAGCCCTTGTCCTCCAGCGTCCGGCGGAGTTGGGCTTTTTGTGCAGGGATGCTCGTGATCAGCAACAGGTGGGGCATTGAGGGCGTTGGCGGGGAGTGTTGGCGGTCAGCAGCGCTGTCGGCTAAGCCGCCATGATAGCATCGCTTAGCGTTCATCGGGGGGACGCGGCGCGGCCGGATCCACCCGCAGGTTCTCCCGCCTGACGCGTCGCGCCCGCCAATGGGATGCCGCCCAACGCAGCAGGGCGTCCAGCGGCAGCTTGGGCGGCTGCAGGCCCAGCAGGCGCAGGCAGGCGCGGACGTTGTCCCGCGGGATGCGATCATCCACCGGCGGCGCCGCGGTCTGCTTGGACCACTTCCGCCCGACATCATTCACCAGCACCGGAACGTGGGCGTATGCTGGGGCAGGCAGCTGCAGCAGCCGCATGAGGTAAAGCTGTTTGGGCGTGTTGTCCAACAGGTCGCTGCCGCGCAGGACCCGGCTGATGCCTGGATCGCCGTCATCCACCGCCGTGGCCAATTGGTAGGCGAAGGGACCGTCCCGGCGCTTGATGATGAAGTCTCCCAATGTGCGGCCGAGGCGCCAGTGCTGGAGACCCTGCACCCCATCGGTAAAGGTGATGGCGGCGTTTTGGACGCAAATCCGCACGGCGGCGTCTGTGACGGGCGTTCGCCGGTGGCGGCACAAACCAGGGTAGCGGGGGGCCGCGGCCAAGGCCTTGCGGGAGCAGGTGCAATAGAAGGTCAATGCGGTGTCGTGCAATTTGGCCAAGGCCGCGGCGTAGCGCTCCAGGTGTTCGCTTTGCCGCTGCACGGGGCCGCGCCAGTGCAGGCCGTGGGCCTTCAGTGTGCGCAGAATGCGGCTTTCCGCCTTGGGATCATTGCGCGGGCCATCCAGATCATCCAAGCGCAGCCGCCAGGGGATGCCCGCCGCCTTGGCGTCCACATAGCTCGCCACCGCCGTGTATAGGGAGCCCAGATGCAAAGGCCCGCTGGGCGAGGGTGCGAACCTGCCCGCCGGCGCCCTGACTGCGCCTAAGCTGGCAACCATTGACACTTGGCGCAATGATGGGGGCTAGCCGTGCAGCTGGCGCTCCTTGATTTCCGCCAAGGATTTGCAGTCCACGCACTGGGTGGCGGTGGGGCGCGCCTCAAGGCGGCGCAGGCCCACCTCCATGCCGCAGGTGTCACAGTAGCCGTAGTCTCCCTGGTCCAAGCGTTCAATGGTCTGGTCGATCTTGCGGATCAGCTTGCGTTCCCGGTCCCGAGTGCGCAATTCGATGGTGAACTCCTCTTCCTGGGTGGCCCTGTCTATCTGATCTGGAAAGTTGGTGGCTTCGTCCTGCATATGGTGCACGGTGCGGTCCACCTCCTCCATGAGATCCATGCGCCAGCGGGCAAGGATGTTGCGGAAGTGCTGCAGTTGCCCTGCGCTCATATATGGTTCATTCGCCGCCGGCTGGTAGGGTTGAAAGCTGGTGAAGGGGGACTCCACCGAACGGGCGCCGTGGCGACTTTGCGCCAGTGATTCCATATGCTTCGTTCCTGCTGCTGTCGTTTGCCCGGGGATGGGGTTGCGACGGGGCGCGTAAACTAGCAAAACCAATTGGGCTTGACCATATGGTTGGAGATGAAAATTCCGCACAGTCCAGCCTTGGGCTGCGCTATGCGCCGCCTTTGCTCCCGGGCCGCCTCATTCGCCGGCATAAGCGCTTTCTTGCCGATGTGGCGCTGGCGGATGGGCGGGTGCTGCAGGCCCACTGCCCCAACACAGGGGCGATGACCGGCTGCGCGGAGCCGGGCAGCGCGGCTTGGCTGTGGGACTCCGGCAACCCCAGGCGCAAGCTGCGCTATACCCTGGAGCTGGTTGCCGCCGGGGGGCGCCTAGTGTGCGTGAACACGCAGCGGGCCAACCAGGTGTTCGCCGCGGGCGCTCGGGACGGGTTGCTGCCGCCTTTGGCTGGCTATGGCGAGCTGCGCCGGGAACCGAAGATACCGGATGCGAACGGGCGGTTTGATCTTCTGCTGTCCGACCGCGCCAAGGGGGAGTGCTACGTGGAGCTGAAGAGCTTGACGTTGGGGCTGCAGGATGGGTGGGGCGCCTTCCCCGACGCCCGAAGCGAGCGCGCCCTTGGCCATGTGCTGCACCTGCAGCGAATGGCCGCCCGGCCGCGAACCCGGGCCGTGCTGATCTTCTGCGTGATGCGCGGGGGCGTGCAGCGGACCACCACCGCTGATGACATTCATCCGGCCTACGGCGAGGCGGTGCGCACGGCGATGGAGCGCGGCCTGGAGGTTTACGCTTGGAAGTGCGGGGTCACGCCCGAGGCCCTGTGGGTGCGGCATCGCCTCCCCTTCGTCACCCCAAAGCCCGGTTAGGGCTTGTCAGGCGCAATAGGACCAATGCGGAGAATGCAGACTCGGCTTCCGCAACTTGTTCAGAACTTCCCTAACGCAGCCGCCGGCGGACCGCTGAGCGCGCCTGTTCAACTTGTGAACGTGCGCAGGATTTGTTCGTAGTCAGCTACTGAGCGCAGCCGGGCCCCGTACTGCCGCACCAGGGCGGCCGCCGCATAGTTGGCGAAGCGCGCCGCTTGGGAGGCCTCCATGCCGATGCGCAAGCCATGCAAGGCTGCGCCGGCGTAGATGTCCCCAGCGCCAGTTGTGTCCACCGCCTGGGCGGCGAAGCCCTCCGCCGTTGCGGTCTTGCCGTTTGCAACGCTCAGGCTGCCGTGCGCCCCCAGCGTGATGAAGCAGGTGCGGGCGATGTCCTTCAACTCGGCGACGGCGATGTCCAGCCGATCCGTTCCGGCCCAGGTGAGGGCCTCCTCCTCATTGCAGAAGAGCAATTGCACGCCGTTGCCCAGCATGCCTTCCAGACCAATGCGGAAATGCGCCACCATGCTGGGATCGGAGAGGCTGATCGCCGTGTCCACGTCTTGGCTGGCCGCCAACTGCCGCGCCCCCAACGCCGCCTGCAGGCTGTTTGGGGAGGCGCTCAGATATCCCTCCATATAAAGGATTCGGGCGGACGACAAGGCCTTTGCGTCCAGGTCTTTCCGCCCCAAAGCGCTGGAAACGCCCAGAAAGGTGTTCATGGAGCGCTCCGCATCCGGCGTGATCAGCACGAGGCAGCGGCCGGAGTGGCCCAGCGCCGCAGAGTCCTGCCGGTCCGCAAGCCCAACTCCGTCCCCATCCTGGCCCCTTGCTTGAACCGGGGCGTCTGCGGAGGCGTTGACCCGGATGCCGGCATCCGCCATATCCTGCAGAAAGTGGCGTCCTACCTCGTCCGCCGCCACCTTGCCGGAATAGAAGGTGCGTCCGCCGAAACCCTGCACCGCCATCAGGGTGTTGGCGGCCGAGCCGCCGCTCAGCCGTTGCGGATGTTGGTCCGCCAAGGCTTCCGCCAATTGGCCCAGCCGCCCTTCGTCCACTAGGGTCATATGTCCCTTGACCACGCCGTGCCGCTGCAGGAAGGCGTCCTCCACGCGATACTCCAGGTCCACTAGGGCGTTGCCGATTCCGTAAAGGTCGTATCGCTTGCTGTTGGCGCCCGTCATCCGAACTCCTCCGCCGCCCTGCGCCATTGGTTCCCTCAAATGGCCGCCAAGGCTTGGTCCGCAGCGGTTAGGGTCGCGTCCAGAATGTCCTGGGTGTGCTGGGCGCCCAGGAACCCCACCTCGAATGCGCTGGGCGCCAGATAGACGCCCAGATCCAGCATGGCGTGGAAAAACCGGGCGAAGGCGCCAGTGTTGGCGTTGGCGACCTGCTGGAAGCTGGCCACTGGCTGCGCCGCATCGAAGAACAGGCTGAACATGCCGCACACATGGTTTACGGTGATGCTTTGGCCGTGCTTGGCCGCGAGCGCTTGCAGCCCGTGGGCCAGAAAGTCCGTGCGCGCCGCCAGGTTGGCGTAGAAGGCTTCATCAAGGGCGCTGAGCATGGCGATGCCGGCAACCGCCGCCAAGGGGTTGCCGGACAGCGTTCCGGCTTGGTAAACGGCCCCAGCCGGGGCCAGTTGCTGCATGATCTCCCGCTTGCCGCCCAGTGCGCCCACCGGCAGCCCCCCGCCGATGACCTTGCCCAGGGTGGTCAGGTCGGGCGTCACCCCATAGTGCGCTTGGGCGCCGCCCCGGGCCACGCGAAAGCCGGTCATCACCTCGTCGAAGATCAACAGGCTGCCGTCCGCTTCCGTGGTTGCCCGCAGGCTCTGCAAAAAGCCGGGAAGCGGGGGGATGCAGCCCATGTTGCCGGCCACCGGCTCCAGGATGACGGCGGCGATGCGTCCTGGATAGGCGGCGTAGGCCTGCTGCACGGCGTCGGCGTTGTTGAAGGGCAGGGTGAGGGTTTGCCCCGCCACCGCCGCCGGCACGCCGGGCGAGTCGGGCAACCCCAGGGTCGCCACCCCGGACCCAGCCTTCACCAGCAAGGCGTCGGAATGGCCGTGGTAGCAGCCGTCGAACTTGATGATGAGGTCCCGGCCGGTGCAGCCTCGGGCCAGCCGCACCGCTGTCATGGTGGCCTCGGTGCCGGAATTCACCAGCCGCACCTGATCGATGCCCGGCACCATGCTGACGATCAGTTCCGCCAGTTCCACCTCCAGTTCCGTGGGCGCTCCGAACCCCAAGCCCAAGTCCGCCTGCGCTTTGATGGCCTCCACCACCTGGTGATGGCTGTGGCCGAGGATCATGGGCCCCCAAGCGCCGACGTAGTCGATGTAGCTGTTGCCGTCCACATCCGTAAGCCGTGCGCCTTTTCCGGTGCGGAAGAACACCGGGTCTCCGCCCACGCCCCTGAAGGCTCGCACCGGGGAATTCACCCCGCCGGGGATGCTGCGCTCCGCCCGCCTGATCAGTGTTTGGGAGCGGCGCCTTGGCTTGCTGTTGGGTGCGTTCAAAATGGCTTGACCACTGCCAGGAGGACGATCAGGACCAAAGCCAGGGTGGGCGCCTCGTTGAAGATGCGCAGGAAACGGTCGCTATGGGGCGCATCACCCGCCGCCAAGCGGCGCATGATGCGCAGGCAATAGTGGTGGTGGCCGAGCAGTCCCGCCACCAAGGCCACCTTGGCCCACAGCCAGACGGCGGCGCCGTAGATCTGCCAAGTCTCGATTAGGGCCCAGATGCCGAAGGCCAGGGTGGCGATCATCGCCGGGTTCATGATGATGCGGTACAGCTTGCGCTCCATGGTGGCGAAGCGGGCGCGGCCGGCGGCATCCTCGGCGGCGTTGTGGTAGATGAATAGGCGCGGCAGATAAAAGAGGCCCGCGAACCAGCACACCATGGCGATGACGTGCGCCGCCTTGATCCAGAGATACCAGGTCACAAACTTCCTCCTTGCTGGCGGGGCGCCCGGATCCCCGCCGGCTGCTTATTTCCTGTTGCCGAACAACGTCTGGCCGGGCTGCGCAGCTGACGTCCGTTGATTATGCACCTTCGGCGTCGTCAGGGAATGAACCCGCATATTGCGCCAAGCCACTTGGCGCATCGCCGCATGTTGCTCCTTCTCAGCGCGTTGGCCGCCAATCCAAGGAGGCGCCGTCGGCGCGAACCGTGCTGGCCGCGTCTCATTTGCGTTGTCCATCGCGGTCATCATGGCCCTTGGCGCAATCTGTGGGCTAAGTCTGCCGGGTTCGGAGCGCAAGGTAAATCCCCCTTGCGGGCGCTGCGCCGCAGGCGAGGCGGAATGGCTAAGGGCTTCGTGATCAACCACGCCCAGAACGAGCTCAGGCGGGTGCTGTGCCGCAAGCGAGGCGGAACGGCTGGTCTCGCCCATTGCTTCCCCTGCACGGCGGCATGGCGCGATCGGTATGGCGCTGCGGGCGGCATGGGTTATGATCACGGCCTTGGACGGAAATGGTTTTGCTTGTGCTGGCGACCCCCAACATCAACTTCTCCACCCGTGCGGCCGCCAAGGTGCGCCAGCTCATCGAGGATGAGGGGGCGGATCTGAAACTGCGGGTGTTCATCACCGGCGGCGGCTGCAGTGGCTTCTCCTACGGGTTCACCTTCGATGAAGCGGTGGCGGATGACGATGCGGTGGTGGAGCGCGGCGGCGTCACCTTGGTGGTGGATGCGCTGAGCTATCAATATCTTTTGGGGGCGCAGATAGACTACACGGAGGACCTGCAGGGTGCCCAGTTCGTGGTCAACAACCCGAACGCCTCCGCCACCTGCGGCTGCGGCAACTCCTTCGCCATCTGACCTGGCTTGAAAGTCCGACGGACTGTGAGCCTGCGCGTCAGTGCGCCGGACGCCGGGGTGAGAACTCCTAAGGAACCTCTGAACAAGTCGCACCCCCAGCACCCGGCTGTTTGCGGCGGGAGATGGCGTTGCGGCCAAGGGAAGGCAACCCGAAGCGCGG
>CAYGBY010000019.1:0-31195 GCA_964348115.1 uncultured Pseudomonadales bacterium | reverse complement strand
GTGGCGGGCCCCACACAAGGAGGAGCAACGCGGCCGGGGGCCAAAAGGGCCACGAGTGATCACACTTACTTGCGGGACAGCATACTAGCCATCCGGTGCCTCCACCATCGCGGCTGGTTTGTCATCCTGCCCCCTCACCGTGGATAATGGCCGGCAATTATCGCACTTATCTCAGTGTTTGCCGACTCCATGAACGCTCGCCAAGCCCTTCCGCCCCGGCACTGCGCTCGCGCCCCGTGCGCGGTTGGTTACGTTGCGCACTTCTTTCGCCAATCTTGCGCCGCGACCGTCGGCGCACTCGTCCTGCGGGGCATCAACGCCCCCGCGAGCAAGTCTGGCTGGCCATGCGCTGCAATCGATGTTAGCCGCAGCGCCGCCATCGCCGTGGACATGGGCGGGCGCTTCTGCTGGGCAGGGTCGCGGGGCCGCTGACCCATGCCGGCCGAGACCAGCAATGCCACAGCCGAAAATTGGCGGCAGCTAGTTGGCCGTGTGCGCGCCGGCCGCAGCCTGAAGCCCACTGTCTGGCCGCAGGGCGCCCGTTGCGCGGCGGCGTTCTCCTTCGATTGCGACCATGAGGCGTACGAACTCGGCGCCGGCGGTGCTGCCGTGGGCCGCTTGGCCTGGGGGGAGTTCGGGCGCCGTGTCGGGGTGCCGAGAATTCTCAAGGTGTTGCGCCGCCATGAGGTCAAGGCCAGCTTCTTCATGCCGGCGGTCTGCGCGCTCATCGACCCGGATGAGGCGAAACGCATCGCCGGCGCCGGACATGAGGTCGGCATACATGGCTGGATGCATGAGGACAACTCCCTGCTCACAGCGGCCGCGGAACGGGATCTGGCGCTGCGCTCGCGAGACCTGTTGGCCGACCAACTGGGGACGGCGCCGGTCGGCTTCCGGTCCGCGAACTGGGACTTGAGCCCAAACACCATCGCCATCGTCGCCGAGCTCGGGCTCGAATACGACAGCTCCATGATGGCCGACGAGGAGTGCTACGAGTTGCTGCTGGACGGCGCGCCCACCGGCGTGGTGGAGGTTCCGGTGGAATGGCTCCGTGACGATGCCGTTTATCTGATGTTCAACCGCCAACCGGCGACCAGGCCTTGGGCGACGCCGGAGGATGTGTTCGCCATCTTCAGGCGGGAACTGGATGCCGCCTGGCGGCAGCGTGGTTTGTTCCAAGTTGTCATGCATCCGTTCGTCATCGGCTATCGTTCGCGCATCTGGATTCTTGAGCGCCTGATCGAGTACGCCAAGTCGAAGGGAGGCGTTTGGTTCGGCAGCCACGCCGAAGTCGCCAGCTGGGTTGGGGCGAACTCATGAAGAAACCGGTCGGCAAGCGCGACTATGTCCACTCGCTGGTGCGCGGACTGGAAATCATGCGGGCTTTCACCAGGAGCCGCCCGAGCATGACGCTGAGCGATGTCGCGCGCGCCACCGGCCTCCCTAGGGCGGCGGTGCGCCGCTTCATGCTCACCCTGGTCAGCGAGGGCTATGCGGAGACGAACGGCAAGTACTTCAACCTGAAGCCCAAGGTGCTGGAGTTGGGATATGCGGCCCTCTCCTCGCTTTCCTTTGTGGAGGTGGCGCAGCCAATCATGGCGCGGCTGGCCTACAAACTGGAGGAATCCGTGTTCGCCGCCATGCTGGATGACGAAGACGTTGTGTACGTGGCAAGCGCCGTATCGCCGGAACGGCGCGTTCGCATATCCGTCGCCGTCGGCAGCCGCTCGCCGGCGCATGCAGTATCCACCGGCCGCGTTCTGCTTGCCGCATTGCCGGAGGAGCAGCTTGATGAGTACCTCGCCAAGGTCAAGTTGACCAAATTCACCCCCAACACAATAACCTCCCGGATCAAACTGCGGGGGCTGATAGAGGAAACCGGCGTCTGCGGCTGGAGCATCGTCGACCAGGAACTGGAGATCGGCCTGCGTTCCATCTCCGTGCCCATCCGACAACGAAACGGCGAGGTGGTGGCCGCGCTCAACGTCGCCTGTCCGAGTTCACGGGTGACCCGCGAAGACATGCACGGCAGGGTGCTGGATGAGTTGCAGGCGTCCTCTCAGCAGATCACCGCCGCATCGCAGTAATGGGAGCGCCCTGAAAGTCGCCCCATCGCACAACCCGTCATCGCCATCGAGCACACCGGGCTTTCCGTGTTCGCGGGCGTTGGCGAGCGCACCCGGGAAGGCAACGACTTCTACTACGAGATGGAGGAAGCGGGCGTACTCGACAAGATTTCGCCGGTATTCGGCCAGATGAACGAGCCGCCGGGCAACCGGTTGCGGGTTGGGCTAACTGGCCTGACCCTGGCCGAGAAGTTTCGTGACGAGGGGCGCGACGTACTGCTTTTTATCGACTGCATCTACCGCTACACCCTGGCGGGTACGGAGGTCTCGGCGCTGCTCCGCCGGATGCCCTCCGCCGTTGGCTATCAGCCCAACCTTGCCGAGGAAATGGGTACCCTCCAGGAGCGCATCACCACCACCAAGGACGGCTCCATCACCTCGGTGCAGGCGGTCTACGTGCCCGCGGACGATCTGACGGACCCGTCGCCGGCGACAACCTTCGCCCACCTGGACTCCGCGGCAACGCTGTCGAGAGCCATCACCGACCTCGGCATTTATCCGGCGGTGGACCCGCTCGATTCCACAAGCCGTCAGCTCGACCCAAATGTTGTGGGCCAGGAGCACTACAACGTGGCCCAGGGTGTGCAGCAGACCCTGCAGCGCTACCACGAATTGCGCTACATCATCGCTATTCTGGGCATGGATGAGCTTTCGGAGGAAGACAAGCGGCTCGTCTACCGGGCATGCAAGATGCAGCAGTTCTTCTCCCAGCCAATGTCCGTGGGGGAGCAGTTCACCGGGCAATCCGGCAAGTTCGTCACCCGGGAAGACACGGTGCGCAGCTTCAAGGCCATTCTGGACGGCGAATACGACCACCTGCCGGAGAATGCCTTTTATATGGTGGGCAACATCGAAGACGCGGCCGAGAAGGCGAAAACGCTGTAGACGCTTGGGTCGAGGAGCCAGGGGCGGCCGATGGCTACAATGCACTGCGATATCGTCAGCGCGGAGAAGGCGATTTTCTCCGGCGCGGTCACCATGGTGAGCCTGCGGGGCAGCATTGGCGAATTGGGCATACTGCCTGGTCATGCGCCCCCTGCTCACCGGAATTCGGCCCGGGGTGGTACAACTGCGGCTGGAAAATGGCGAGGAGGAAGTGTTTTATGCTTCCGGGGGCTACTTAGAAGTGCAGCCGGGCATGGTCACTATCCTTGCGGATACGGCATCGCGCGCCGAGGACATCGACAAGGCGGCCGCCATTGCAGCCCGCGAAGCCGCCGAGCGCGCCCTTGCCGAACAGGCGGCGGATTTCGATTTCTCCGTCGCCGAGGCGGCGGCGCAGCAACGCACGCTGGAGGAACTGCGCAAACGCCGCCGCTGGTACGCCGAGGGGAGAAATAGCGTTGGACAGTTCTGGATGGGGCACCTAACCCATGCTAGTGTCCTGTCCGATTATTTCCTGTGTTTGTCCGTGGCACTCAAATTTATGTAAATTGTTGAAATAGAAACATTTTATCTGCTTATGAACACATGTGATTGTTATGGTTACTTATCGGACAGCACACTAGTGGTAGTATGTCCCCTTGGGCGGGTACCGGGCTACGTTCCGGCCTCTGGCTCAGACCAAGGTGATCACGGGGATGGCTAGGTGGAACAATATCCGCCGAACCTGTCGGCCATTTGCGCATGCCGGAACTGCAATAGCGGCCTCTATGCCGACGAGGAGTATTTTCGTCTGTTTCTGTGGCATTGTCGGTGCGTAAGCAACTGAATTTTATTGACCTTTTCGCAGGGGGCGGCGGGCTCTCCGAAGGATTCATCCAAGCAGGCTACCGTCCGATCGGGCATGTGGAGGCTGATCAGGCGGCATGTTATACGCTGCGCACCCGGATGGCCTACCATTGGTTGCTGTCCGCGGGCCGTGAGGATGTGTATGCGGACTACCTCAACGGTCGAATTGGCCGAGAGGGGCTGTATGCCGAAGTGCCGCGACGCGTTGCACGCTCGGTGATCAACCAAGCGATCCGGCCCGACACGGTGGAGTCGATTTGTCGGGAGATCGACTCGCTGCTGAGGGGACGCTCACTGGACCTGCTCGTCGGCGGTCCCCCGTGTCAGGCCTACTCCATTGTCGGACGGTCGCGGGATCCCAAGGGAATGGTCGAGGACAAGCGGAACTACCTGTACCGGTGCTACGCGAGTTTCCTCGAGAAGTACCGACCGAAGCGCTTCGTATTCGAGAATGTCATAGGTCTCCTGTCCGCTAGAGACGGGGCCGGACGGAGCTATTTGGATACCATGCGGTGTCTCTTTCGCAGCCTTGGCTACGAAACCGAATTCTCCACCTTGTGTGCGAACCACTACGGCGTACTGCAGAACCGCAAGCGGGTCGTTCTCATCGGAAATCGCGCCGACGTCAGGGAACAGTATCCAAAGCCAGAGCGGTGGACGCCTGGGGTGACGGTCAGTGAGGTGTTCGCGGACCTGCCCGCTATCGGGGCAGGCGAAGGTACCGTCGTCCCATGCAGGCGCCTGCGGTACAGAAGCCAATGGCAGATTGATGCAGGGATCCGGAGTGCGCTGCCGTTAACTTGGCATCAGGCGCGACCCCATGCTGATCGGGATCTTGAGATCTACCGGATTGCGGTGAAGCAGTGGAACGAGCACGGGACTAGGCTTCAGTACCAGTCGCTTCCTAAGCGTCTGCAGACGCACCGCAACGGGGCATCGTTCACGGATCGCTTCAAGGTTGTGGCGGCCGATCTGCCATTCGCCCAGACCATTGTCGCGCACATCTGCAAGGATGGGCACTACTACATCCACCCCGACTTGGATCAGAACCGGTCGATCACGCCGCGTGAAGCCGCCCGCCTACAAACGTTTCCCGACAATTACTACTTCGAGAGCATCAGTGGTCGACCATCGCGTACCCATGCTTTTCGGCAAATTGGAAACGCCGTGCCGGTGCTCCTATCCCGCAGGATTGCCGAAAGGATGGCGGAGGACTGGGATGCCTGAAGCGGGCACATACAGAATCCGTCCCGCGGGACGGCACATCCTGACCATAGGGCGCGACCTGATCCAGGATCCGTACGCGGCGGTGATTGAACTGGTGAAGAACGCGTATGACGCGGACTCGTTGGATGTGTCGATCACCTTCGCACGAACGGACAGTGGTGAATACCGGATCGTGATTTCCGACCATGGGCACGGAATGTCGCGGGACACGGTGATTAACAAGTGGATGGTCCCATCGACGTCGGATAAACAGGATCGAGGCGGTCGGAGCCCGGGCGGGAGAACAATGCAGGGTCGGAAGGGGATAGGCCGTTACGCGGCTTCGATCCTGGGAACCGACTTGCTGCTTGAAACGACGGCGCTATCGGGCGAGAAGACGACCCTATACCTCCAGTGGGGCGACTTCGCCGACGCCGAGTATCTGGGTGATGTGGACGTCCTGATCGAGACGAACATGGTCGACGAACCTGCTGGGACGACATTGACCATTGCGGTTGACGTTGGCCACTTGGCTGCGTGGAAGGAGGCCCAATTCCGCAAGCTTCAGTTCGAACTGCGGAAGCTAATGCCGCCGTTTCCGACCATGGGCGCGGAGACGTTCAGGATCATGCTGCGCATCTCCGGCGTACCCAACGTCGACGACATAGACTCGGTTGTCGAGCCCTACCCGCTCGTCGCCTACTACGACTATCAGATTGCCGGCAACGTGGACGCCAATGGCACCGGAACGCTGGTCTACTCGCAGCAAAAGGCGCGAAACGCCCCGCGGGAGGAGATTCCGGTAGATCTTCAGGGCCCGTCGGGATGCGGCGATCTTATCATCGACATTCGAGTTTATGACCGCGACTCGGTGTCGTTGGATCGGCTCATCCAAAGAGGGCTGAAGGACGCCTCGGGGAACTATCTCGGCAAACTGGAGGCAAGGAGACTCCTGAACGAATATAACGGGATTGGGGTGTACAGGAACGGATTTCGCCTGCGCCCCCTTGGGGATCCGGAGTTCGACTGGCTCAAGCTCAACGAACAGCGCATACAGCGGCCCGCGTTCCGGATTGGTAACAACCAAGTGATCGGCTATGTGCAAATCCAGTCCGAAGAACAGTCGCAGCTAATCGAGAAGAGCGCCAGGGACGGGCTCATTGAGAATGCAGCGTTCGCCAAGCTGAAAGAGATCACGAAGTACGTAATCCAGAAGCTGGAAGAAAAGCGGTACACCTACCGCCAGCGGGCAGGTCTGAGCAGGCAGACGCTCAGTGTCGAGCGCGAGCTGGAACGGCTGTATTCCTTCGATGAGCTCAAGCGAGGCGTTCAGTCCGCGCTAACTGGAGCCCGCGTGAGCAAACGGACTACCTCCAAGGTGATCAAACTAATCGAATCGGATGGGGCGAGGCGAAGCGAGTCCATCGGACGGTTGCGCGACGCAGTCGCGGTGTATCAGGGCCACGCCACACTCGGCAAGATCATCAATGTAGTGCTCCACGAAGGCAGGCGACCGCTCAGCTACTTTCGTAACCAGTTTCCGCTCCTACGCAGGCGCGCGGACGGTTTTGCGGAGACGCGGGATCCTGTCTTGGTTCCAAGGATTGTCGAAGCGGCGGAAGGTATCGCGGACAACGCAAGCGACTTCGTTGCGCTATTCGGTCGGCTCGACCCCTTGGCGGCGCAGCGCCGGTCGCAGAAGAAGTCGGAGCAATTGGCAACCATCATTGAACAGGCGCGGGACACGTTCTCAAGCCAGATGGCTGAGGCCTGTGTGACCTGTGGCCTTTGTGGTGACACAGCATTCACACTGCTCTGCTGGCGGCAGGACATCCAAGCAATCTTCACCAACCTGATTGACAACAGCCTATATTGGCTTGGGATTTCCAACCTCGGTGAGAAGCGGATCGATATACGAATTCACGCTTGCGGTCGGCAGCTACTGCATGTTGACTACATGGACACGGGCCCAGGCATCGAGCCAGACCACATCGCGAGCGGCGCGATCTTCGATCCCCAGTTCTCGACGAAGCCGGAAGGCATGGGGCTTGGCCTCGCGATCGCTGGCGAAGCCGCCACCCGGAACGGTTTGGAACTAACGGCGCTGGAGCACGAGGGCGGGGCCTGGTTCAGGCTACAGCCAGTTGATGGAGACGAAGCGTGACGGCGCTCAAGTTGGTTCTCGTCGAGGATGACAATGCTCAGGTAGAGCAGTACAAGGATGTCTTGGAGGACTACACCGGAAGGCTAGACAGGTCGATAGAGATGAGTGTGTGCAGGACCATGGATGAGGCAAAAGAGCGCATTGATTCGACCGTTGATGCCGCAGTGGTAGATCTGAACCTGGGCAGGGATACGCGCGACGGGACCGAGGTGATCAGCGAACTGGGGGATCACCTCCGTGTTCCGGTAGTAGTCTTGACCGGGACGCCGTCGGACGCTGACGACGACCCGCCTGTCGTAGACGTATTCACCAAAGGAACGCATGGGTTCGATGAGGTGCTTGACCGCGTATGGAGAATCTACAGCACTGGTTTAACGCGGATCATGGGTGGGCGCGGCCTCCTGGAAGAGCGGCTCAATAGGGTTTTCCAGAGGAACCTGCTACCGTCACTTGGCGTGTGGATGGATTACGGGGCTGAGGATGCCGACAGGACGGAAAAGGCGCTGTTGCGGTTCGCTCTCGGTCACTTGGTGGCAGACTTGGAAGGTGACGAGACGCCCTGTTATCCGGAAGAAGCCTATCTGGCTCCACCCTTGGAGGATTCATTGACGACTGGCACTATTGTCAGGCGCAGGAATGGCGAGACGTTCCATGTAGTCATGACGCCTGCGTGCGACCTAGTGGTCAGGAACGGCGAGCGCAAGGCTGAAAGGGTGGTGGTGGCGGAGATCGTCTCGGAGCCAGAAGTGTTCGATACCCTGAAAGGGAACGCGAAGGATCGGAAACGGAGACAGCAGCGTTTGCGAAGCAACAGCGAAGCCTATTGCTACCATTGGTTGCCGCAGTCTGGGCTCGTGGACGGCGGTTTTCTGGACTTCCGGCGGCTTCAGACGATCTCGATAGATCGTTTTGCGTGCGAGTTCGAGTGTTTGGGCGCTCGGATCGCTCCTAGTTTCATCAAGGATATCGTGTCCCGGTTCTCCGCCTTTTACGCTCGACAGGGCCAACCAGTCATCCATCCTGCCGCCGCGGGTTCGTGAAGGAATGTCCTCGTAAAGAGAACAGCAGACAGCAGGTCGTCTATTGCGTTATTCTCGGCCTTCGGATGGTGGCCATGAATGTTGGTCGTCGGCATAGGCATTGCTCACGGTCGGCTCTGCCGCGATGCGCCACCGCCAATCGGCAATTTTGGCGGGTTCGAGGTCGAGAAGGTGGGCGACCGCGTCGTCGAGTTCGGCGCGGACGGGATCGGTGGCCATCCGGGGCCAAGCCTCAAGCTCCCGCTCGCAGAGCTTGCGGTAGACCTCGGCGAGGGGCCGAAGATCGGTCTTCCCCGGATCGGGCACGGGGATGGACCGAAGCTGGTCGAGCGAGTAGTCCGCATAGTTGAGCGTCTTCTGCCTTCTATTAAGGTAGGACAGGACAGCGGGCGTGGAGTTCAGGTAGGCGCACCACGCTTTGAGCGTCCTGATTGGCGCTGTGACGCCGGGCGACGGAGAAACCGGAACCCACTGGCTACCCAGAGCAGGTTCGGCGAGAAGGACGGCGGACATGCGAATGTTCGTCACACGGATTTTCAGTGGCAGCATCAACCGCCCCGCCATCGGCCACAGCACATTCTTGGCGTAGTGCTCCTTCCCCGGTTTCGGCTCGGTCGTGTGATCCGGCTCGGCCCGCATCGTGCGGCGGATGTCGGTTTGGTGCCGCCAGAGCACCGGGAAGATGCCCTCCGAGTCGTTGGCTAGCGGGTTAACAAACGCATCGCGCACCCGCTTTCCGGCGGGCTCGACCTCCGCCAACGCGTCGAGCGGCGACAGCCTTTCAAGGCGGTCGATTCGAAACGCGAGCTCGGCCAGCCCCCCGTCGTAGTACTGGCAGGGCGTCCAGTCCCCCTTGGCCACCCGCGCCCTCGGCCACCTGAACACCCTGTGGAGCCTGTGCCTCCTGCCCGCATGAACGGCCTTGAGCCAGTCCGCAACCTCGGTGGCGTCGCGCGGCATCCGGTTGAGCGAGATGAAGACGGTGGCCCGGCCGCGTTCGCCCGGCCCGCGCCGGCGGCAGACCAGCAGCGACTCGTGGATGGCCGTGTTCACCGAGAAGTTCGGAACCTTGGGGTCGTGGCTTGTCACCACCATATCGATATGGAAGCGGTCGGCCAGGAACCGCCGTTCGGCCAGGCCGGACGTGCTGGTGCAGGCGGTCGTCGGCAGTATCTTGCCGAGAACGCCCGCCTCCCTCCGCAGCAGCGCATCGGCGAGCGGCGTGAAGAATGTTCTGACGCTGTTCGAGTCGATCATCTCGGATGCCGCCACGTCGGCGCTCCCTATCTGCGCCTTGATATCGAGCTTCCGCTTCTGCATCCGCGTCTGCTCGGCCGCGCCGAAGTTCCGCCCGTGCTTCTCGTTGTTGGTGAACGGTGGGTTCATCAGCACCATGTCCATGCTGCGGATGTCCGGTATCTTGGCATCGGCGGAACCCTGGGTCGAAACGGCCGCCTGCTTGATGTGCCCGAAGAGGGCGAGCTGCCGGCCTTCCCCAACGGCTTCCGGGAGCAGTTCAAGGCTCCCCAGCGCCACGGTGCCGTCGGCCTGCGGCCCGTACCGCATGGTGTGGACGTGCATGACCTTGTAGTTGACGGTCGGCGCGCCCAGCGTGAGGTTCGACGCGGCGAGCTGCGTGGCCTGATAGTTCACGTCCAACCCCCGGATCGAATTCTCGACGAGCTTCTTGTGCGCCTGGGCGAGCCTGGCCCGCGTCGTCGGCTTCGTGGCCGCCATTCGGTCCTTGATGGTTTTAAGGGCGGCGACGAGCAGCGTGCCGGTGCCGCACGCCGGATCGAGAATGCGAATGCCGGTGGCCTGCTTCCAGGCCGACCAGTCCACAAGGTCCGGACCCAGCGCCAAGCCGGCCAGCATCAGCGCCGAGACGTTGTTCGTGTAGAACGCGCCGTCGCTCTCGGCGCTGCCGAGGATCTTGTGGTAGAGCGGCCCGGCGTGGTCGTAGCCGAGCTCCGCCACGGAGTCCGAGAGGTTGGCCGCGCATTCGGCGAGTATCCGCGCCGCCGGCTTGAGGCTGTCGAACGACGGGGAGTTCTCGATGATTGACAACGCCGGGCGGAACACGGGTGCGTAGTCCTTTTTCAAGATCTCGTCCCAAGCCTCCGCGAGGGACTCAGCCGGCGTCTTCGACCGCCCGACAGCCGTGAGGTCAGGCAGATCCTGCAATGCTGACGACTCCTTCTGCAGCCGCCGGTGCAGAAGGCAGGCGTTGCACAGAAGCAGCGCCGCCGTGGTGGACACTTCCCTGTCCTTCACACTGGGCAGTTCCAGCGCGTCGCGTAGCGAGTTCATGAGTCCGGCGTCGTCCTCGATGCGCTTCGCCGCCATGCCTACCGCACGAGCGATCTCGTCCGCCGTCGCCTGTCCCGGCCTGCCGAGGCCGGAAGAGGCGACGACCTTGGCGAAAATGCCCGGCTCCACAGCGCTGAAGGTGAACAGGTCGTCCATGCCGGTCTGGTAGTCAGCGCGTTGTTCCCCCACTGCCTCGCCACGGCCGGAAGCGGGCGGCGCACGGTCATTCACGGCGTCGGCGACATGGACGAAGCTCGCCGGCGACTCGGCCAGCCGCTCGTCATGGGATTGCAGGGCTCGCAGCACCGAGCCGACGTGCCGGTAGTCGTCCTTCCGTTCCATCAGTAGCTGGGCGATATCGCCGTCCCCCTCCGGCACGAACACCGGCACGATGATGTAGCCCCTGTCCTTGCCGGGGGCTTTCCGCATGACGCGCCCGACCGCCTGTACGATATCGATGAGGCTCTGTTTCGGGTCGAGGAAGGCAACGGCCTCCAGCGCCGGGACGTCCACACCTTCTGAAAACACCTTGGCGTTGCAGATCATACGGGCTTGGTTCCGCTTCGCGGCGTCGTTGAGCCAGCGTCGTCCGTCGTTCCGCCTCAGCGCTGTGCTCGTGCCGTCGAGGTGGCGGGCTTCGAGGTCGGCGCGTCTGCCGCGCCCGCCGAGCGCTCTCGTCACCCGGCCCTTGAGGGGTACGTTCCCGTTGATGGTGTCCGTGAACCACTTGGACCGCTGGATCGTCGAGGCGAACGCGATGCTGCGCGACAGCCTGCCGGGACGCCCTTCGCCCTCCGCCGCGCCGTTCAGCGCCAGCATGGTGCCGAGCAGCCGGCAAAGTTCGGCGTCGGACGCCTTCTTGGGAACGTTCTCGCCCTGGAGCGCGGCGCGGATGCCGGGCGTCAACGCCCTCTCCCGGATACCGAGTACGATCACCCGATAGTCGGAGAGCTCGCCGGCGGCGACCGCCTCGGAGAACCTGACGTGGTGCAGCAGCGGCCCGTAGACGCCCTCGTCGGACATGTCGACAACTTCAACCGTTGCACCTTTTCTTTCGGCCGCCCGCATGACTGCGCCGACGGACTTCTCCGAGTAGATGCGCGGCGTGGCGGTCATGTAGAGGCGCTTCGCGGCGCTCAGCCTGTTTCCATCGTGGAAGGCTTGGAAGTCCACGCCGTCCATGTGGCTGTCCTCGCGCATCACGCCCGTTGTCCGGTGCGCCTCGTCGGCCACGGCCAAATCGAAGCGCGGCGCCCCATGGTCGCGCTGCGCCTCGCAGACCCTAGCCAGCGAATGGTAGGTGCAGAACACCGCCTTAACGCCGCCTGTACGCTTGCGGAGGCGGGTGCCGATGGCCGCAGGTTCGGAGACGACTTCGCACACGAGGTCGTCGACGCCGATCTCACGGCGTTCACCCCTGCCTCCGGCGGTGGCGTCGGAACACACGACCATCGCCGATACCGGCCGCGCCCGGTGCGTCAGCCATTCGCGGCGCGCCTGCGACACCAACGCGATGGTCGGTGCCGCGAACAGTACGCGCCCTTCGTCGGGCACCATCCGCTCGGATAGCCGCAACGCCACAAAGGTCTTTCCGGTGCCGCAGGCCATTACCAGCCTGCCGCGGTCGTTCCCCTGCGCCACAAGCCCGTCGAGGCAGGCGTCGATGGCGCCCCGTTGCAGCGGTTTCGGGTGGCGCAGTTCCTTTGGTTTCTCGAACTCGCGTATCTCCCTGTCGAGGTAGTCGAGGAAGTCGATGCGCACGACTCGCGGGTTGCGGTCCTTGGTGGCCCGCTCGGCCGCTTTGTTCCACTTGCCGGTCGAGACGATCCACCGCAAGCCGAACGCCGGTCGTGCCGACTCGCTCAGGAAGCTGTCGATGGCGGGTTTGGTGACGATAGTGCTCTCGCCGTGGCACTTGCACTGCACGGCCACGACTGTGCCGTCGTCGAGTTCCGCCACGAGGTCGATACCGTGGTCGCGACCGTCGAGGCCGGTCTTCCGCTCCCTGCCGGGCCACTCACGCCACGGCCAGATGCCGGCCACGCCGAACTCGGGGTTGTCCCTGACCGTCGCCATAAACAGGTGCTCGAACCACCGGCCTTTCTCGGCCTCGCTGGCGGCGTCTCGGCGGATCCGCTCCAAGGCATCACCGATGCGTTCGCTGGGGCGGAGGTCCAAGGTGGCCTGCTTGGAATCGGCCATCTGTCGAGTCTCCCTCCAGGTTTCGACGAGGTGCAGTCCTTGCCAGTCAGTGGCCGCACTGATTTTGTATTCACGGGGTTTCCACCCGCCATCACACCACTGGGTAGGTGATACCGTCCCTGGGCGAACGAACGCGAGCGGCATCGGGGATTATACGGCGTTTGGCGGATCGCCACGCGGTTTTTCGTTACGGTCGCCAGATCGCGAAGCAGGGAGCGGAAGCTGTGCACGGGCCGGCCCTCGTCGGTGCGCTTCGTGCGGGCCTTGCGCCGTGCGGAGTCGGAGGCCCGCGCCGGGGCCACGACGGACGTGCGCCGCGCCTCGGTGCCGGCCGGATCCTCGTCGTCGAACAGCAGCGGCGCGAGCCGGCGGCGCATGTGCCATTCCACGTAGTGGGCCAGCATGCACAAAAGCACATGGGCGCGGACCCGTTCGGCGGTGCGGTGGAACACCGGGCGCACCTTCAGGTCGACGCTCTTGAGGCTGCGGAACGCCCGCTCGACCGCGCCCAGGCGCTTGTAGGCGCGCACCGCGCCCCGGTCGTCCAGCTCGGTTTCCGGGAGGCTGGTGCGGATGGACGCGGCGTTTCTCCTGTGCATGGACGCCCCGTTGTCGTCGATGTCCCACTCGAAGTGCTTGGCCATCCTGAACTTGCCGATGACCTTGCCGACCCGCTCGCCGATCCTGTCCCCGCCCCTCGGGCGCCGTTTCCCGCGCCGCGTGGCCGCCACGACGGGCTCGAGCAGCTCCTCGGTGGCGTCGAGCAGTTCTTCGCGCCTGCGCGCGCGCTCGTCGGCCAACAGCGGATTGCGGCACGCCATGAGGCGTTCGCCGGGATAGGCGTCGGCGCGGACCTCCACCAAGTCGGTTTCGTCGAACAGCGACAGCTACCCCCGCCGCGGTGCAAGTCGCCTTCCCATGGCCGCAACGTCTCCCGCCGCAAACAGCGGGGCGCTGGGCGAGCGCGACTTGTTCAGACGCTCCCTAGGCTTTTACTTCAGGCGTTCCCGCGGCCAGAGTTCGCTGACCTCATCCTCCAGCCCCGTGATTTCCCAACGGATCAGCGACACGGGCAGGCGACCGGCGGCCATGAAGGCGTCGTGCAGGTCCTGCAACACAAAGCGGTCGCCCAGTTGTCGTTTACGGTCGCCGACCAAGCGCTGCATCTGCAGCATGCCGACGGTGTAGCCGAGGCCGTAGCCCGGCGGACGCCGCAGGTAGATTTCCGCATCGACCCTGGCCACATCCACATCGAGCCAGGGCGTTCGCTCTCGCCACCAATCGACGACCTCGTCGACGGTCATTTCGTTGCCTTGCAGCCAGACATCCGCGGGCACCCTGGCGGCGCGGAAGATGCCGAAGACATAGATGAGTTCGCGGACGCGGGGCAGGTCATCGATAACGCCAGCGTTCATCATGCCCTCTTCGAGATAGACGGCCCAGCCTTCCGTGCGGGCGCCGCTGGTTATCTTGCCGCGAATGGGGTGGGGGTTGTTGCGCTCGACGAGACCGTCGAAGCGGTGGCCGGGAATAACGGCGTGCAAATGGTCGGGGGTCGGGTTGCGGTACTGCACCTGCTCCCAGAAATTAGGTCCGCCCGGACGCACGATCCAAGGCACGTTGGTGTCCAGTTCCTGTATGTAGTCGGGAATCGTGATGATTTCCTGTTCAACCAGGAACTTCCGGATTCGCTTGTCGGTCGCCGCAATGCGCCCCGCATATTCTTCCGCGGATTTGGAAATCTCGATCTTCGGCAAGTGCCGGTTGCGGTGCTGCTCCAGGGCATACAGGGTCCACAGGCGATCAAGCTCCCGCAAACCCAAGGTAACGATCTGATCAGTCGTATACGGCATCAGCTTGACGTGCTTAAGGTACCAGTTGAAATTGTCCTCGCCGACACCAGCAGCCTCTGTCATGGCGGGACGATTCTCCACCAGCCAAGCATGGAAGGCCTCGACGGATTGCTTCGCCGCAGCGATGTCGTCGCGCAATTCAACCTGCTGCTTCTCAGCCCGCTCGAGCAGGTCCGCGTACCAGCCGATGACCCCGGCGGGCGGCGGCGCCCGGTAGGGGAAGCCGTGCCCGACGCCATCCGCATTGGTCAGATTGAAGATGGCGAGATCGGCATAGTCCGCGGCGACCTCGGTGAGGTTGGTCATGGCCTGCGCCACCAGCAATTCAACCGCCTTCAATTGCACCCGCAGGGCCGCGGTTTCCGCCTCGGAAAGCGGCAGTTCGGCGAAGGTCAGGCGCAACATGCGGTCGACGTAGAAGCCCGGATCACGCGACCAAGGACGGGAGACCCTAAGCGTGAATTCATGCTGATCGAAGCGCGACCGCACGGCTAGGTAATCCACCTGCTGAGCCAGCGGCCAGCGCGCCACGGCCATATCCGCCAGTCGGTCTTGGTACGCCTGCATTTGGGTGCGCCGGGCCGCCACGGCCGCGACGCCATAGTCCGGATGCACCTCCGCCGCCTGTCCGGCGATATCCCGATTCGGCCGTTCGCCGCTGGCGCGCTCCGGATCCTGCCAGCGGAGAAACTCCTGGAACAGCGCCACTAGGTCATCGTAACTGCCGGAGCCCTCGGGCATGCCCTCCATGCGCGCCGCCAAGGCGGCGAGCGGCGCCAGCATGCAGATCAGAGCGGTCGTGACGGCCACCGAACGAATGCGGTGAATCATTTCATTCCTCATTGCCCATTTCCTCCTGCCAGAATGTTGCGCACTATCGGCGACCCGCCACCGCGCCTCCGGTCGCGGTCCCCCTCGATCGATGCGCATGTCGGGTGGAACCGCCATATCCGCAAGCTTGGCAACACTCGCCGGGATATGCCGCTTGCCGGCGCCAAGATCGCAGCTACGGCCAGCGTACACTGCCGCTGCCGTCAGTCTCGCGTCTCTCCACGCAATGGCGACTACCGTGGACAATGATGGGCGATGACAAAATTTAATGTCAATAGATTTGGGCGCTATGCGAACACCAATTCGAGAGAACGCACGAATGGAGGACTTCCATGGCCGAGGACGCCGCAACCAAAATCGGGCGCCAAGGGCGTCCAAGGCCACCTTGCGGTTGCGCGGGCGTGTCCGTAAGCTGTCCTTTCGTGTGCTCGAGGTTGGGTTGTGGGCTCGGCGCCGAGTACTCTGCGGCGAAGGCTGAGACCGCCACCGAATGCGCTCTGACCTCGGGCGGGAAGCCGACGCGCTGCAGGGCAAGGGGCCTGTGATTCAGTACGCTAGGGGTCAATGTACGACTTATCGGACAAGACGGTCCTCGTCACGGGTTCCTCCAAAGGAATAGGCGCCGCAATCGCCGCGCGTCTCGGTGCGGCGGGCGCACGGGTCGCCATGCACTACGGTTCCGACCGGGAAGGAGCGGAACAGGCGGGGTGCGCCATCGACAACAGCCGCAAGCTGCTGCTGGCGGCCGATTTCACGCAGCGTGAAGCCGTCGAAGCCCTGTGGGACGCCGCCGAGCGCTGGAGCAACGGCATTGACGTGCTGGTGAACAACGCGGCGGTCATGCTTTGGGGGGGCGGTTTCGACGCGCCGCTCGCCGATTGGGATGCCGTTTGGGAAACTTCCTTCGAGGTCAACCTAATGGCGCCGGCTCGCTTGCTGCGCCGGGCCACCCGGCACTTCGCCAACAGAGGCCGGGGGACAATCATCACGCTGTCGAGCTGGTCTGCTCAGCAAGGCGCCACCAATCCCGCCAATATCGCCTATGGGGCCACCAAGGCCGCAATCCACGCCGCCACCCAAACCATAGCGCGGGCCTACGCGGCCCAAGGTGTCCTAGCCTATATCGTGGCGCCTGGCGTGGTGCAGACGCGACTCTCGGAACAGTTCGCCGCCAGCCAAGGCGGCGTCGAGCAGGTTAACGCACGGCTGGCCATGGGCGAGTGGGTTCCGCCCGAAGAGGTCGCGGAGCTGGTGGCCTATCTGGCCAGCGGCCGTTGTCGACATCTGTCCGGCGCGACCCTCGATGTAAACGGCGCAAGCTATGTCCGTTAGCCCCCAGGGATCTTCGCTACGCTGCGCACAGGCCTGGACGCGGTCTCACAGGCCGAGGCGCTGGACACACGATGTCTCCACCGGAACGCCCAGGTCCTGTGCATTCCATGCCACGTCTCACACGCCGAGGCGCCGGACACACGATGTCTCCTGCCGACTCATCGCGTCTGCCCGACCGGGCGCGGTCTCATGCGCCGAGGCGCCGGACACAGGCTCGCCACAATTCGTAAATGGACTAATATGATGGGTAAATTCCTTTCGCTCCTGGCCTCGGCGACCGCCATGACGCTCTGTCTGGCGGCCCCGTTCGTCGCTGCGCGCACGTTGGACGAGATCATCGGCGACGGCGCGATCCGCATCGGCGTCAATCCGAACTTGCCGCCCATGAGTTCCTTCAGCCTGACCAACAAACTGGAGGGATTCGACATCGACATAGGCAACCGGATCGCCAAGGCATTGGCGGTGGATGTGGAGTTCGTGACCACCGAGACCGCCCAGCGGGTGCCTTTTCTGGTTTCCAACCGCATCGACATCGCCCTTGGCGCCATGACCCGAACGCCGACGCGGGCCAAACTGATCAGCTACACCTTGCCCCTGCATTCGGAGACCATGGGCGTCATCACCACCGAAAAGGTCGGCATATCGTCTTGGCGACAGCTGAACCGCGAGGACATCACCCTGGTCAACATGCGGGGCAACCTGTCCGTCTCCCTGTTGCAGGAACGCCTGCCGAAACCCAAAGTGCTGTTGGTTGACGGCGCTCCAGACACCATCCGGGCAATCGCCCAGGGAAGGGCGGACGCGCTGGTGGAGAACGTGGATTTCTTTCTGCGCTTCACCAGCAACTACCCCAACGTCTCCTGGCGGGTGCTGGAAGACCCGATTCATGTGGCTTATTGCGGCATCGGCATCGGCAAGGGCAACTACGCCCTGCGGGATTTCCTGAACGTGCTGTTGTACGACCTGCATTCTTCCGGCTTCATCAATGACACTTGGCGCAAGTGGTTCGGCACGCCGATGGCCATGCCGGTCACGCCCAGTCCGTTTTTCTGACACCGCCTACGCCCGTGGTCGGCGCCTCCATGAACTACACCTTCCAGTTCTCCGAAGTGTTCGCCGAACTTCCCTATTTGCTTGGCGGCGCCCTGGTCACCTTGGAAATCGCCTTCATCGCTTTCTGGGGCGGAGCGGCCATCGGCTTGGGGGGCGCGCTGGCCAAAGTATACGGCGGCACGGCCCTGCGCCGAACGGCCTCCGCCTATGTGACGGCGCTGACCAACACGCCGGCGCTGGTGCAGATCTTTCTGCTCTACTACGCCCTGCCCGACATCGGCGTGCTGCTCGATCCAATGACCGCAGTGCTGATCGGCCTAGTCCTCAATGCCGGCGCCTACCTGACGGAGATCATCCGCGCCGGCGTCGTTTCGGTACGGCAGTCCGAGCTGGATGCCGGGGTGACGCTTGGCATGTCGCGCCTGCAACTGGTGCGCTACGTCATGCTGCCCCATACCGCAAAGACCATTTATGCGCCGCTGTCGAACTTTTTTGTATGGCTGGTGCTCGGCAGTTCCTTGGCGGCGCTCTTTGGCGTGGAGGAGCTCACGGGAAGAGCCATCAATATCAGCACCGCGAACCTGCGAAGCATCGAGACCTTCGCGGTCGTAGCGGCGATCTATGTCGTCCTGACCGTGTTTGCGAGCGCTTCGCTGGCCTTGGTGGGGCGCTTGCTGTTCCGGGTAAAGGCCAAGGTGTTCTGATGTTCGATACGCTGGTCGCCCAGGCGCCCGCCTTCTTCAACCCGCACAACCTGACATTCATCCTGCAGGCGATGGGGCGCACCCTAGGCATGACCGCCGTGGGCTGCGCCACCGGCTTTGTGCTGGGCTTGGGCATCGCTGTGCTGCGCGGCGCCCGCTCCCCCTTGCTGACGCCACTGCGCCTGCTCTGCATCACATACGTCGAAATCTTCCGGCGCATTCCCTTTCTGGTGATCCTGTTCATCGTGCTCTTCGTAATCGAACCGCTGCTGCCAGGCACGTCGCTGCTGGGTATCGCCACCATTTCCGTCTGCCTGCTGTCGACCGCATTTCTTTCCGAGATCATCCGGGCGGGTCTCGAATCAGTGCCCAAACGCCAGCTCGAAGGCGCCCAAACGCTGAACTTCAACGCGCTGCAGACCCTGGTCATGATCACCCTGCCGCAATCCTGGAAGGTCATCCTGCCGCCCGCGGCCGCGTTCGTGGTGATGTTCGTCAAGGACACTTCGCTGGCCTCGCAACTCGGGGTGATAGAGCTGACCTTCGCCGGCAAGATGCTGGTCAACCGGGGCTTCTCGCCGCTGCTTGGCTTCGGCGCCATACTGGTGTGTTATTTCGTCCTGTCGTATCCCCTGAGCCGGGCGGCGGCCTGGCTGGAGCAGCGTCTTGCCGCATCTTGAAATCGTCGGGCTGTCATCGCGCTACGGCGCCGAAGAAGTGCTGAAGGATGTGAGCCTGGACGCGGACAGGGGTGAAGTGCTGAGCATCATAGGACCCTCTGGATCAGGGAAAAGCACACTGTTGCGCGTGCTGATCGGCCTCAGTCCGCCGAGCGGCGGGAAGGTCTTCATCGACGGGGAGGGAGTCGACTACGGAAGGCGCCGGAGCCTCAAGAAACTGCGTGGGAAGATGTCAATCGTCTTCCAGGAGTACAACCTGTTCCAGAACATGACGGTCATGCGCAATGTCACGGTGGCGCCGATCAAGGTCGGGAAACGGCCCCGTGAGGAGGTTGAACAGGAAGCGTTGGCGCTGCTGGAGAAGGTCGGCATGGCGCACAAACGCGATGCCTACCCCGAGGAGCTTTCCGGCGGTCAACAACAGCGCATCGCCATCGCTCGGGCGCTCGCCCAAAGACCTGAGATCCTGCTGCTCGACGAGGTGACCGCCGCCTTGGATCCGGAACGGGTCAACGAAGTCTTGGCAACCATCCGGGCGCTGACCAACGAAGGCATCACGATGCTCATCGTTTCCCACGAGATGGCCTTCGTGCGCGAGGTGTCGACTCGGGTCGCCATGTTGGATGAGGGACGCCTGATCGAATGCGGACCGCCGCAGCGCATCTTCCAAGCGCCCCGCCAGCCACGAACAAGAAACTTCGTCGCGTCGATACTCCGGCGGTAGCTAGGGCCTGTTAACCCGGATAGTGTTAACAGGCCCTAGGCGGCCCGGGTCCGGCCAGACGCCAACAGGTTCTCTAGGGCGCGAATGGGGCGATATCGAAGTCGACCGGCGGGGTACGGCCTCGCACTAGGCTGGCGACAATACGGCTCGCCGCCAGCGCGCCGCTGAATCCCATCCAAGGCACCCAGTTAATGAACAGGCCCGGCGCTCCGGGCAGTTCCCCAACCAGCGGCCGCCAACTGGCGCTGCCGTTTACCGATGCCGCCCAAGTTCGCGCAACCCGCAACGAATGGAGCGCCGGCACCATCCCCAAGGCAACGCGCAGGTTCTCGGACAGGGAACGACGCAGCACCCGCGGATAACCGCGGGCGTCCAGGGTGGCGGGCCAACCGCCCCCCACCACTATGGTCCCCGCTCGGGTCTGCTTAAGGGTCAGCCTGGCGCCGGCGGCGTAAACCAGGCACTCGATCAGGGGCGCCGCCCGTTCCGTGACAATCAATTGCTGGACAAACGGCTCGTCGTCCAAGGTGGCGCCGGCCAGCGCCGCGACAGTTCCCGCCCCGGCGCCTGCCGCATTGACCAGCCGCGACGTCTGGAACCTGCCGCGGGACGTCTCGACCTCGTAGCGGCGCCGGGAACGGCGAATGCCAGTCACCCGACATCCACACTCCATCCGTGCGCCCATGGCTTTCGCAGCGGCGGCAAAAGCCGGCGCCGCAACAAGCGGGTTGGCCTTGCCTTCAAGCGGGCAGAATACGCCGCCGACCATGCGTTCCGACACATAGGGCGCACGCTCGCGCAGATCTCCGGCGCCAAGCAACGCCATATCGAGGCCCGCGGCCCGGTCGATGCGCACCTTCGCCTCCAGCATGCGCATCTCGGCCGCGGTTGCCGCGGCCACCAAGCCACCGTCTTGGGAAACTTCAAGATCGGCGCCCAGCAAGGCCCCGGCCTCTTGCCAGAGCGCAACGGACTGCACATAGAGCGGCACGGCGGGAGCAAAGGCCCGCGCCCAGGATTCCCCGTTGGTGAGAAAGGGCTCCGGCTGTATCTGGACGTGCAAGCTGCCGGCGTTGGAACCCGAAGCCAAGGCGCCCGGCTCGAATTGCTCCAGCAGGATCACTTCCGCCCCGTCAGCGGCCAGATAGTAGGCGGTGGAGCAGCCGGCGATGCCGCCCCCTATGACGATCACCTCGCCGGTTTGGATCATCGACAATGCGCGGGTTCCCACCGCGCCGAACGAGTGTGCAATTGCCTCCAGACCAGCTGGAGATGCGCGAAACGCCGGAGGATGCCACGGCGATGACTGGACTTCATTTTGTGCTCTATGTTAACTTCTGTGCGCATAGCGAGCGAAATCATCAACACCCCGAACCCGGATCGATTCTACCGGCCAAGGGGATCAACAGCGAAGCAAAGGAGTGCGAGCGATGTCTCGACAGTTCCGCGGAAGTTATACCGTTGCGGTAACGCCGTTCACCGAGGACGGCAGCCGCATCTGCATGGATTCGCTGAAACGTTTTTTGGACTGGCAGATCGCCTGCGATGTTCCAGGCGTCATCGTCCTCGGCACTACCGGGGAATTCCTCACGATCAACGATGCGGAACGGCGCGCCATCGTCAGCACCACTGTGGAACACGTCAAGGGGCGCATGGATGTGCTGGTCGGAACCATGAACGCCCATACGCCCTATGCCGTCAGATACAGCCGGGAAGCGGAGGATTTGGGGGCCAACGGCCTCATGATCCTGCCTCCCTACTACTACACGCCAATCGAGGACGAGATAGCTGCCTACTACCAGGCGATCTGCGAGGCGGTCTCGATTCCCATCATGCTATACAACAATCCATTTACGTCCAATGTGGACATGTCGCCCCAACTGATCGCTCGGCTGACCGACGCCTTCGACAACGTCCGCTACATAAAGGAAGCCAGCATGGACGTGGGGCGCGTATTCGACATCGCCGAACAGACCCGGGGGGTCATGAAGGTGTTTGCAGGAGAGCGTCCGGTCGAGAGCTTTCTGCTGGGCGCGGTGGGCTACGTCAACCCATTCGGCAACTATATTCCCTATTCGACCTCGCGCATGTGGGATTTCCTGGCCGCTGGCCGCATCGAGGTGGCCAAGCACATTCAGGAACTGGCCGAAAAAATCAACCAGATCATCGCCCAAGGCCATCCCACCTACGGGCACCAGTGCTATTCAAAAGCGCTTGCGGCAGCGGCCGGATATCCAGTGGGCGACGTGCGCCCGCCCTTGACCCGTTTCGCTCAGCTTGGCCGAGAGGGCGCCGAGCGGTTGGACAAGATGATACCCTTGATGCACGAAGTGGAGTCTTACGCCCAGCGCATGATGTCCGAATCCAATTGTGATGTCCAAGCACCCGACATCCGGCGCACAGCCAACCGCAGATAAATCCTCCGCCACCCCCCTGCCGGCGCTTTTCCGGCCGTTGGCGCTGCGCGGCCTTGTCTTCGCCAACCGTGTCCTGGTCACGCCCATGTGCCAATACTGCGCCCAGGACGGCCATGCGGTGGATTGGCATTTCTCCCATCATGGCCGATTTTCCCTAGCCGGGCCCGGCGGCGCCTGCGTCGAGGCGACCGCAGTGACGCGAACCGGCCGCATCACCCACGGGTGCCTCGGCATCTACCTCGACCGCCACATCAAGGGTCTGGCGAAGATAGTATCGATCTATCACAACCAAGGCATTCCGGTCGGCATTCAGATCGGGCACTCCGGCCGCAAGGGCAGCGCCGCGACGCCACTCGATGGCGCGGCGCCTTTGTCGGCGTTCGACCCCTCCCAGGCTTGGGAAACGATAGCGCCAAGCCCCGTGCCGATGATGGATGGTTGGCCGACGCCGCGGCCCATGGGAGCAGACGAGATTCACGAGCTGATCGACGCCTTTGCCCGCGCCGCGGCCAGAGCGGTTCGAGCGGGTTTCGATTTCATCGAGATCCACGGCGCCCACGGCTATCTGGTGAATAGTTTCTTCTCGCCCATCGCCAATCTCCGCGATGACGAATGGGGAGGCGGAGACATCGACAATCGAATGCGCTTTCCCCTGCGCGTCGCCGAAGCCGTCCGCGCCAGCATTCCCGATTCGATGCCGCTGTTTTTTCGCACCTCGGTAGTCGACGGACTGGCGGGCGGGGTGACGGTAGCCGACACCGTGCTTCTAGCGGCGGCCTTGAAGCGCCGCGGCGTCGATCTCATCGACTGCTCCTCCGGCGGCATCATCGGGCCATCCGGGCGGGCGGGCCAAGATCCCGCGCCCGGCTACCTGGTGCCCTACGCCAAGGCGGTTCGCGAAGGGGCGGACATGCCCACCATGGCGGTCGGCCTGATCATCGCCGCCGATCAGGCCAATGAGATCATCGCCGCCGGCAGCGCCGATCTGGTCGCCATCGGCCGGCAACTGCTGGAGGAGCCCAATTTCGTTTTCCAGGCGGCGCGGCGCCTAGGACATCCGGATCCCTTTGCGATTCTCCCCGAATCCTACGCCTTCTTTCTGAAGCGGCGCTAGCCCGTCCCTCGCCTCGCAGGACGCCGCCCGGTCTTTCCGCCAACTGGCCTTCACCCGTCTCGGGTGCGTGGAACTTCTCTCTTTACCACGCTGCGCCCTCATGCCCCAGCACTGCAGGTCTGGGCGAACGCCGCACTCATGGCAACTCAGGAGACAGCGCGCCGGGCGCCTTGCACGGGCATGAGCACCGTTCGGACATCGCTGACAAGCACTTTGAAATAACCCGACAACGCCGCATCGATCCCCTCGTCCCCAGTATCGACCAACAGGCAATTGGCGGGCAGCGACGACAGTTTTTGCAAAGACGCCACAGCGACGATGGCATCGATTCCCACGGCCCGAATCACCCGGCTGCTCAGTTGCTGGTTGCCGCGTCCAAACAGAAAGCCCTGCCCACCCACCACGCTGACGACGATCCTGGCGGGCTGGTTTCGTATCAGATCGAGGATGCTTCGCTCGTTGAGGTCCAACGCGACCCGGCGGCCATTCCGCACGGCGTCAACCCCCAATGGCGTTCCCTCAAATCCGCACGCCTGTTTGACGAGTTGCATGGTCGAACCCGGACCGAGCAGCGATATGCGCCCATCGCGCAGCAGATCTGCGACTCGCCCAACAGCTCCGGCAAGCGCCGCCTCCCCGGTCAGGCGGCTCGACGACTTGGCGCCCGACACCAGAAACGACAGCGAGGGCGTTCGCACCAAACCATGTAATTTCGGCGACAGCGAATCCTGGGCGCCGCATACCACCTCTCGATCCATGATTTCGGCGTCACGCAACAGCGATTGACGATCTGTCGCCATCAGGAAATTGCGCACGACTTCTCCAGCGGCCCGGGCTGTCGCGGCAAATACCGCCGAGTGCATTTTCACGCCTGACGGAACGCCAAGCAGCGGCGTCGACGCACCGACCGCCGGCAGCAGATCCCGGGCGGTTCCGTCGCCACCGGCGAAAAGCAGCAGATGCGGCCGCTGCGCGACAATTCGCAACGCGGCCAAGCGGCTGTCGTCCGCGGTCGTGGCACCATCCGCAACGCCGTGCACAATCGCTGCGGCGAGTCCAGCCCGCCGCACCGACTTCGCCCCCATATCGCCCGAACAGGTCAACACCAGCAGGTTTTTGCCGATATCATCTAGTTGCGACAATGCGATGGCCGCACGGTCCGCCGCCACCGGCACGGCGCCGAGCGACCTAGCCCTGGCCACCAACCCGCCATCCGTGCCCTTCAGGCCGACTGACCCACCCATGCCGGCGATGGGATTGACGATCAGACCAAGGCGATACCCGTCCATGGCGGTCAGGTGGTTCTTGCCAGCATAGTGCGCCTATCTTCGCCGCGGGGGCGTTGTGACGAGCAGGCGACGATCAGGCTTGACGTCGACAGGCTGATAGTGCGCCCATCTTCGCCGCGGGGCATTGTGACACCGCCTCCCCGGGCCGCGGCAACCGACAGACGGCATCCGCAGGCGCTGCGGCCTGTGCAGTCGCCGAAGGGGAATGCGGCCCCGCAGGGCGAATGGCCCGGCGTCCGCGGCCGGAAATCGGCACCATATGCGAACATAGGCGAACAATGATATATTTCCCGCGCCGTTCCAACCTCTGCGAGGGAATTGCTCGTAGGTTCGCCAAATCCAAGGGAGGGATTCGGAGCAATCCAGCCGACTAGCAACAGCATGCCGCAAGCCCACCCCTACATGCCGAACTCGGCGCCCGCCGTTCGCCGGGAGTTGCTCGATGCACTGGGGTTGAGCAATGCGGACCAGCTTTTCGAGCAAATTCCGTTGCATCATCGCTACCAAGCGCCCTTGAAGTTGCCGCCGGCGCAAACCTCGGAACTCGAACTCCGGCGGCACATGCTCGCACTCCTGGCCAAGAACACCTCCTGCGAACAGGCCCTGAATTTTCTCGGCGGTGGCTGTTGGCAACACCATGTGCCCGCCATCTGCGACGAGATCGTGCGCCGCAGCGAATTCCTCACCCCAGTCTGGGGAACCCCCGCATCCGATCTTGGCAGGAATCAATCCTGGTTCGAATTCACCAGTCAGATCGGCGAATTGCTGGACATGGATCTGGTTGCGTTGCCGGTCTATAGCTGGGGCTGCGCCGCCGGACACGCAATGCGGATGGCGGCGCGAATGACGGGCCGCAACGAGGTTTTGATTCCCCGTTATTTGGATCCGGAACGGCGCAAGGTAATCGAAACCTACTGTGCGCCGCCGCAGATGGCTTCGCATCTGCGGCTGATCGAATTCGAAGTGGATACCGCCACTGGGCTGTTGGACCTCGACGATCTGCGCGCACATTTGTCGGCGGACTGTGCGGCCGTCTACTTCGAAAATCCCTCCTATCTCGGGCGCATCGAAGAACAGGCTCGCCAAGCCGCCGCCGCCGCCCGGCGGCAAGGCGCCGAGACAATCGTTGGCGTGGATCCCATTTCGCTCGGCATCGTCGCACCACCTGGACAGTATGGGGCCGACATCGCCGTCGGTTCGATTCAGCCCCTTGGCGTTCACATGAATTGCGGCGGCGGCCTTGGCGGTTTCATCGCCTCCCGCGACGAGCCGCGCTACGCCTACGAATATCCCGCGCTGATGATCAGCATCGGTGAGACGACCGGCGGCGAGCACGGTTTCGGCATGGCCCTGATGCACCAGAGCTCCTACGGTTCCCGCGAGGAGGGCAAGGACTGGACCGGCAATTCAACCTACCTTTGGGCAATTGCCGGCGCCGCCTACATGGCCCTGCTGGGTCCTGAGGGATTTCGCGAGCTCGGGGAACTCATCGTGCAACGCGCACACTACGCCGCCTCGTTGCTGAGACAGATCGATGGCGTCTCGGTATGGCCTGATGCCGGTTTCTTCAAGGAGTTCGTGGTCGACTTCAACGCCACTGGCATGACCGTCGCCCAAGTCAACGCCCGTCTGCTCGACCACGATATTTTCGGCGGACTCGACCTGAGCAAGGCCTTCCCACAACTCCGACAGAGTTCACTCTATTGCGTGACCGAGTTGCACAGCCAGTCGGACCTTGAACGTCTTGCCGAGTGTCTTGCGAGCATCTGCAGCCAATGAGAGCGGGTGGATGGGAAGTTCGGTGAATACGCAGCCCAAACTGAGGCGCTATCACTCCGCGGTCTGGGATGAGCCGGTCATCATGGAAATGGGGGCCCCCGGACGCCGCGGCTGTCATTTTCCAACCGTTGAACCGGCCGTATCGGAAGCAGTGGGAGACGCTTGGGAGCTGATCCCGGCGTCCATGCGGCGCGATGCGCCGCCGCAACTGCCCGAGATGTCCGAACCCGATGTGCTGCGCCACTACCTGCACCTTTCCCAAGAAACGCTCGGCATGATGGGCATCAGTCTGTTCGGCACCTGCACCATGAAGTACAACCCGAGGCTGACCGAAGACCTTGCTATGCGTCCTGAAGTGGCCGACCTGCATCCCAATCAGCATATATCCACCCTACAGGGCGCACTTGAGGTGATGTATCGATTCGACCTGCTGCTGCGCGAGCTTTCAGGCATGGACAGGTTCGTTTTTCAGCCGGCCGGCGGCGCCGATGCCGCCTATACGCAGGCCTGCATGACGCGGGCCTATCACGCTGCGCGGGGCGAGCTTGCCAAGCGCAAACAGATCATCACCAGTATCCAATCCCACCCCTGCAACCCGGCCACGGCGGCCGCTGCCGGTTTCGAGGTGGTGACGCTAATGCTTGAAGACGGCGGGTATCCGTCGGTCAATGCACTCAAGGCCGCCGTATCCGACCGCACCGCCGCGTTGATGATCGGCAATCCTGACGACATGGGCGTATACAACCCGCATATCAAGGAATGGGTGGATGTGGTGCATGAGGCCGGCGGGCTGTGCTTCTACGATCATGCCAACTTCAACGGCGTGATGACCAAGATTCGCGCGCGTGAATTGGGATTCGATGCTTGCATGTTCATGCTGCATAAGACATTTGGCGTCGCCAAGGGCGGCGGCGGACCAGCGGTCGGCGCCTATGGCTGCACGGCCGAGTTGGCCGAATACCTGCCAGGCCCGCTGGTCGACCGGGAAGGCGACCGCTTCGTGCTGAACGCCGCAAGCCCCGCCGGGGTCGGCAGTGTGCGCGAACACCTCGGCAACGTGCACCAAGTCATCAAGGCTTATGCGTGGCTGCGCGCGATGGGCGGCGACGGCCTCGCTGAGGCAGCCGACCTCTCGGTGTTGGCCAACAACTATATGGAGAAGAAGCTGCTCGGCATCCGCGGCGTCACACGCTCCCACCCGAGCGATAAAACCTGGCGTCTGGAGATGACCCGGTTCAGCCTGGAGAAGCTCTACGAGGACACCGGCGTCAGCGTAGTCGATGTGCAGAACCGGATGGTGGACTACGGCATCGATGCCTTCTGGCTCAGCCACGAACCCTGGCTGGTGCCACAACCCTTCACTCCCGAAGCTGGCGAACTGTGGTCCAAGGAAGATCTCGATTATTGGATTGCGGTCCTAGCCCGGATTTCCGACGAAGCCTACTCCGATCCGGACCTTGTAAAGTCGGCGCCACACAACCATGCAATACGCCGGCTGGACGCGGAGTCGCTTGAGGATCCCGAGCGCTGGGCGATGACTTGGCGCAGCTACAAGCGCAAACAGGCAGCGCGGGCCAAAAACCCGCAGGCCGACAAGGACACTGACGCACCTCCGTCCGCGGATGCCTAGACCAGCGACCTCCGCAAATTCGCCGGAGCGGCCCATCTGCGTTTTCCAGCGCCGCCACCGAAGATGCTAAAGGCCATGATAGTGCTGACCGGCAGATTTTCGGTCCCCAGGTCCACTTCCGCCAGTAGGTGAATTTGCGTACGCGTGCATCGGAGTCGATGGACGAGGTCGCAGCGAACATCCACTCCATCTTCGGTGTTGGCGTGGCGGGACTCAAGAACTCCTTGATCGTCCGAAACTGCTCATCCGGCATGCCGAGAGCCAGCGGCAGGGCGGTGTTCGCCACCACGTGGTGGATGTGCAACGTGTCGCCCACGCCGTCGGCGATGTCGGTGTGGTGGGATTCGTAGGGGAAGTTCGGCAGGTTTGCAAAGCGCTCGTCCGGAGTGCGTATGGTTTTCATGGGTCACTCCTCTGGGGAAGAGGAGTCTGTTGGGGGAAGCTGGATGCTCCGGCTTCGCTCGGGGGATGCTCAGCCCATGCTGGTGAAAATTTTCTTGACTCTGTTTATTAATACAGTTACTTTGCCCGAAGACTGTACACAAAATCAGTATTCGGGAATCACCACCATTCGGCGACATCATGTCGGCATCCAAGCCACAACCCAATCTACAGAGGCTGCTGTCCTCCCCGCAACTCTGGCGGGCGCAGGATCTTGCCGCCGCGCCACGCCCGCAAGGGCCCGCCGGCCTGCCCACCGGCTTGCCTGAACTGGATCGGCTGCTGCCCGGCCAGGGCTGGCCCCGCGCCGGCCTGACGGAAATTCTCTGCGATGGCGCGGGCTTCGGGGAACTGCGCCTGCTGGCGGCAGGCCTGGCCCAACTCAGCCAGCATGAATCCCGTTGGATCACTTGGGTCAACCCGCCCTTTCTGCCCTATGCGCCGGCCCTTGCCAGCCACGGCATCGATGTCGGCAAAATCCTTTTGGTGCGCACGGACGCCAGCGCCGCCAACCATCAGGACGCCTTCTGGGTTTTGCAGCAGGCCTTGGAGTCCGGTGCCTGCAGTGCGGCCTTGGCCTGGCTGGATGAGCGCAGGCTGCGCATTGCGGATTTGCGGCGCCTGCAGCTGCGCGCCCGGCAGGGGGGCGCCTGGGCGGTTCTCTTCCGCCCGGAGCAAGCCGCCGCCCAGCCCTCTGCGGCGGAGCTTCGGCTGCGCCTGCGCACTGGCAAGGGGCCTTCCGCGTCCCTTTCCATCCTGAAACGACGCGGCGGCTGGCCCATTGAGAACCTGCCGTATTCCGCCACGCCCGCACCTGCAGCGGGCCGCGCCTTGCCACAGGCTCCATGCAACGCGCTGAAACGATGGAAACGCATCGGACAGCACACTAGCGGGGGCGGAATGCAGGCTTGCGGGCAGAAGGCTTGACCATGCTGTGGTTGGCTGCCCACTTCCCCAGGTTGGGGCTGGAGATTTTCAAGCTGCGGCAGCCATCCAACCTGAAGCGGCCCTTGGTGCTCATCGAGGCGGGGCGGGTGCGCTTAGCGGACGGGCCGGCGCAGAAGGCTGGCGTCGTCACCGGATGCAACTTGGCCACTGCCCTGAGCATTGCGCCGCAACTCATTCACTTTGAACGGGATCAGGTGGCGGAGCGCAAGCGTCTGCACACCTTGGCCAGCTTGGCCCAGGGCTTCACTTCGACGGTCAGCTTGGCGCCGCCAGCGGGGTTGCTGCTGGAGGTGGAAGGCAGTTTACGGCTGTTTGGCGGCCTGCGCCCATTGATGCGCCGGCTGCGCCGGACTGTCCGACGCCTTGGCCATCAGGCCAGCCTAGCGCCTGCCCACACACCAGCCGCCGCCTTGGCCTTGGCCCGCGCTGAACTGGCCCCATCCCTGCCGGATTTCCCGGACGCGGCGCAACTAAGGCGGCAGGCCTCCCTAACCTTGGCCGAAGTTCCCCTGCACCGCACGGAGCTGGATCCACAAAGCATCGCACGCTTGGCGGACATGGGCATTTTCAAGGTTGGTCCCCTTGCCCGGTTGCCCAGCCATGAATTGGGCAAGCGTTTTGGCTCCGACCTGCCGCTGGCTTTGGGCAAACTCACCGGCGCCTTGCCGGACCCCCGCGTTCCCGAACCGCCCCAAGAGCGTTTCCGCACCGCTGTGCACCTGCTGGCCCCCATCGCCAACAAAACGGAGCTGCTGCTGCCCATGCGCCGCCTCGCCGTGGAGCTTGAAGCCTGGCTGAACGCCCGGCAATTGGGCGTTCGCGCCCTGCGCTGGCGCTTCAGTCCCTTGGCCGGCCGCGGGGCAAACTTGCCAGTGCGTTTCGCCAAGCTCCGCACCAAGGCGGGGAATATGCTGGAAATCAGCCGCTTGGCCCTGGAGAAAACCGACCTGCCGGAAGAGATCCTGTCCCTATCCCTGGCTGCCCAGGCGACGGAGCCCCGCACACCAACCAGCCAGGATGCAGGCGACCTGCTGGCAACCCGTGGCGAAGCCGCCGCCGAAGCCCCGATGGATTTTGTGGACCGGGTCCAGGCCCGTTTGGGCGGCGAGGCCCTAAGCGCCCTGCGCCTAGTGGATGACCACCGCCCGGAATGCGCCTGGACAACCGCAGCCGCGGCCGCCGCCCCCATGCTCCGCCCCACCAGCAAGCCTAGGCCGCGCCGCCTCAGTTCATCAGCAGCGCCACCCGCGCCCTCAAATGGCCCCCCTCTCAAGCGCAAACCTCCCCCGGATGGCGCACCGATGCCCACGCCCAACCCCAACCCCCAGTGGCTGCTGCCTTCCCCCTGCCCAGTGTCCTTGGACGACTACCGCTTGTTGAGCGGCCCGGAACGCATCGAAAGCGGCTGGTGGGATCAACCCGTGCGACGGGATTACTTCGTCGCCCTAGCCGCCAACGGCGCCCGCTGCTGGTTGTTCCAAAACCGGCGGGATGCACCAGACAAGCAACCCCCCCACACCCTAGGCCAATGGTTCCTGCATGGCTATTTTGCCTAGGGAAGGTCTAAACAAGTCGCGTTCGCCCAGCGCCCCGCTCTCAGCAGCCGGAGATGGCGTTGCGG
>CAYGBY010000018.1:0-32154 GCA_964348115.1 uncultured Pseudomonadales bacterium | reverse complement strand
CCGCCGGCAAACAGCGGGGCGCTGGGCGAACGCGACTTGTTCAGAGGTTCCCTAGCGGTTCTCACCCCGGGGTCCAGTGCGCTTGAGTGCAGGGAAGTCGGTGCTTCCAAGCAAGCCTGCGCCTTAGCAAGTTGCGAAAGCGAAATTTCGATATCGCCGCGCTCTTGGCCGCATCGGCGCGGGTTGTATTGCGATCTGCAGCGCCTTGGGCGTCTTGGGGCTTCCCTCCGTGCGCATAGTGGTGTAAAACAGTCACCCTATCCGGTATTCACCAAAGGGGGACAGATGCCCAGCACCAGCATCGCCGACCAAATTCCCATTGCGGAGGGGCTGTTCACCTGGCCCTCCAATGATCCGCGCCTGCTTGGCAGCAAGTGCCGAGACTGCGGGGTGGTCACGTTTCCGGCCCAGGCTGGCTGCCCGGCCTGCTGCGGCGCAAACACGGAAACCATCGAACTCGAGCGCAAGGGCAAGTTGTGGACTTGGACCATCCAAGGCTTCCTGCCCAACCGTCCGCCCTATGAGGGTCCGGAAACTCCTGAGACCTTCCGGCCCTTCGGCGTAGGCTATGTGGAGCTGCCCGGCCAAGTGCGGGTGGAGGCGCGCCTCAAGACGGAGGATGTGGCGAAGCTGCGCATCGGCATGGACATGGACCTCGTGGTGGAGAAATACATAGAGCGGGACGGCAAGGACATCATCGCCTACTTCTTCCGGCCAGCGGACGAAGGCTGATCCGGGCCGCGCCGCGACGACAACCCAACATCGGCAACAGGAGCACAACATGGACGTAGCAATCATCGGCATCGGCATCCACCCCTTCGGCCGCACGGAGGGCGTTACCGGGCGCGAACAGGGAGAGTACGCCGCCCGCCAGGCGTTGCGGGACGCCGGCTTGGAGTGGGGCGACATGCAGTTCGCCTACGGCGGTTCGGCCGCGGCTGGCGCTGCGGACACCATGGTGTCCAAGCTGGGGCTGACGGGCTTGCAGTTCATCAATGTGTCCAATGGCTGCGCCACCGGCGGCAGCGCCCTGCAGTCCGCCTACATGGCCATCCAGTCCGGCATGTTCGATATCGGCATGGCGGTGGGCTTCGACAAGCACCCGCGCGGCGCCTTCACCGTGAACCCGGAGGGCAGCGGCCTAGGCAAATGGTACGGGGACATCGGCATGGCGTTGACGCCGCAGTTCTTCGGCATGAAGATTCAGCGCTACATGCACGAATACGACATCAGCGAAGACACCTTGGCGCAGGTGGCCGTGAAGAACTACCGGAACGGCTCCAGAAACCCCAACGCCTGGCGCCGCAAGCCCCTTAGCTACGAGGACGTGATGACGTCCCAGATGGTCTGCCACCCCTTGCGCAAATACATGTTCTGCTCCCCGGCGGAGGGCGGCTGCGCCATGATCCTGTGCCGGGCTGACAAGGTGAAGCAGTTGGGCGCCAAGCCGGTGTTCCTTAAGGCGGTGGCGGTGAAGACCCGCCAGTTCGGCTCCTTTGAGGTGTTTTCCCAGTCCCAGGCTTTGCAGCGCGCGCCGGCACCCACCGCCCAAGCCTCCGCAGCGGCTTTTGAGATGGCTGGCGTCGGCCCGGAGGACATCGACGTAGCCCAGTTGCAGGACACGGAGTCCGGCGCCGAGATCATGCATATGGCGGAAAACGGCTTCTGCGCCGATGGCGACCAAGAGAAGTGGCTGCGTGAAGGCCGCACGGAGATCGACGGCAAGCTGCCGGTGAACACGGATGGCGGCTGCATGGCCAACGGGGAGCCCATCGGCGCCTCCGGCCTGCGCCAAGTCTATGAGATCTGCCTGCAGTTGCGCGGCGAGGCCGGGGAGCGCCAAGTGCCCAACAATCCGAAGACGGGCTACACCCACGTCTATGGCGCCCCGGGTCTAAGCGGTGTAACCGTCATGGCGGCTTGAAGATGCCCAGATCCACCGGCGTTGCGCTCGGCATGTCCCGCCGCGGGACCGTTGGCCAGTGTGCTTTGCGACAAGCAACCATAACAGTCACATGCGTTCATCGGCAGATAAAAATATTCTATTTCAATAAGTTACATAAATTTTGAGTGCCAAGGACAAACACAGGAAATAGCGGGACAGGACACTAGTGGGGGTTTACGCCAAATACGTGCTGCCGCGCCTGATCGACCTTGCCTGCGGGCAGAAGCCCATGGCCAAGCTGCGCAGGCAATACGTGCCCAAGGCGAAGGGCAGGGTGCTGGAGATCGGCATCGGCAGCGGCCATAACTTGGCCCACTACCAGGATGTGCAGGCCATCGTCGGCTTGGACCCTGCCCCGGAGCTTACCCGCATGGCCCAACGCCGGGCCGCCGAAGCCGGGGTGGATGTGCAAATTCTGCAGGCCTCCGGGGAGCAAATCCCCGCGCAGGACGGCGAATTCGACGCCATTGTCTGCACTTGGACCCTGTGCAGCATTCCCAACGTTGGCCAGGCCTTGGGGGAGATGCGCCGGGTGCTGAAAGCCGGCGGCCGCTTCCACTTCATCGAGCACGGGCTGTCGCCTGACCCCCGCGTCGTGCGTTGGCAAAGAGCCATCGAACCGGTTTGGAAACGCATCGGCGGCGGCTGCCACCTCACCCGGCAGCCGGACGCCCTGCTGCGCAAGGCTGGCTTCGAGCTGCTGGAGGCCAACGCCGGCTACCAGCCAGGGCCCAAGTGGGCCGCCTACATGACCCACGGCGTAGCACTGCGTTAAGCAGCCATGCTCCACCGTAAACTTTGCGCAACGACTGTTGCGAAGGGCGCAAAGTCCTGATCCACGCTGGCTGACTTGAGGGCGTCTAGGGAACCGCTGAACAAGTCCCGGAAGCCCAGATGAGTCTAAAGGGCGTGATGGCAAGGCGCGGCGAAGCCCTGTGGCTTGCCCCCAACACAATGAGCCGCAACACAGCGAGCGCGCCCTTTAGGCCCTCCCGAAGGACGCCCCGCGGCGCGGACTGCGCAATCCCCGCCGCGCTGCGGGTCGCCTTGCCATGGCCGCAACGCCATCTCCGCCCGCAAACAGCGGGGCGCTCATTCAGCCGTCCACGACCTGGTGAACCAGCTTGCCGATGGGCGCGACCTCGACTTCGATGCGGTCTCCGGCGCACATGAACACCGGCGGCTTGCGGGCCACGCCCACGCCGCCGGGGGTGCCGGTGACGATGACATCGCCGGGAGCCAGCTCCACGAATGTGGAGCAGTATTCGATGAGTTCCGCAAAGCCGAACACCATCAGGCTGGCACTGGCGTTCTGCATCACCTTGCCGTTCAGCCGGGTGGTGATCTCCATTCGGCTTGGGTCGCCGACCTCATCCGCTGTCATCATCCAAGGGCCGAAACCGCCGGTGCCCATGAAGTTCTTGCCGGGCGTGAACTGGGATGCATGACGCTGGTAGTCCCGTACGCTGCCGTCGTTGTAGATGCTGAAGCCCGCGACGCAGTCCAGCGCCTCATGCTGGCTGACGCGCCTGGCGGGCCTTCCGATGATGAGGGCGATCTCCCCTTCGTAGTCCAGCGCTGCGGATTCCCTTGGGCGCAGCATGGCCTGTTCATGGCCCACCTGGGCGGCGGCGAAGCGTACGAAGATGGTGGGATGGGCCTCGCCGCCGCGGCCGGTCTCTTCCTGATGCGCCCGGTAGTTCAGGCCTACGCACAGGATCTTGTCCGGGTTGGGTATGGTGGGTGCGTAGGTGAGCCCAGCTAGGGGCCGGTCCGCCGAGTCGCCCAGTTTTCGCGCTAGGCCGGGCAGCGCGCCGGCGGCGATGGCGGACTTCAGGTCCCCATGGCGGCAGCGGGCGCCTGCGTCCACGACGCCGGCCCCGTCGGCCGTGACGTAGCCAAAGCTGGGCGCGCCCTCCCGCAGGAAGGAAAGCCAGCGCATCAGGCGGCGTCGAAGAGAATGACGCTGCGCGCCCCCTCCCCGGTTTCCAGGGCCGCCAGGGCGTCGTTGACTTCAGCGAGCTGAATGCGGCTGGAGACCATCTCGTCCAGATGCAGTTTGCCCCGCATGTAGAACTCCACAAAGCGCGGCATGTCCACCCGGAAACGGTTGGAGCCCATGAACGACCCCTGGATTTTCTTTTCGAACAGGAAGTCCACCCCGTGCATGGCGATCATCTCCCCGGGCGGAATCATGCCGATGATGGTGGCCATGCCGCCGTGCCTGAGCATCTGAAAGGCCTGCTCCGCGGCGGCCTTCAGGCCGATGGCCTCGAAGGCGTGGTGTACGCCGCCGCTGGTCAGCTCCATCACCTTGCCCACCACATTCTCATCCTTGGCGTTAACCAGATCCGTGGCGCCGAACTTCTGCGCCAGCGCCAGCTTGGCAGGCAAGGTGTCCACGGCGATGATGCGCCCGGCCCCGGCGATGGCCGCCCCGTTGATGCAGGACAGGCCGATGCCGCCGCAGCCAATGACGGCCACGGTTTCACCAGGCTGCACCTTGGCGGTATGGATGACGGCGCCGATGCCGGTGGTGACCCCGCAGCCGATCAGAGCGGCGCGGTCCAACGGCATGTCTTCCGCAATCTTGGCCAGGGCGTGCTCATGCACCAGCATCTGTTCAGCGAATGCGCCCAGGTTGGCGAAGGGCTCCAAGGCGGTGCCGTCGTGGCTGATGCGGGGCTCCTCGCTGGCCTTGCGCTTGGTCTCCGGTTCCTGGCACAGGTTCATGCGTCCGGTGAGGCAGTGTTCGCAGTGGCCGCAGAAAACGGACAGGCAACTGATGACATGATCCCCAGGCTTTACGTACTGAACGTCCGCGCCCACCTGCTCCACTATCCCAGCGGCCTCGTGGCCCAGCACCATGGGCAGCGCGCCCGGATAGGTGCCGTTGAAGAAATGCAGGTCGCTGTGGCAGACCCCCACCGCGGCGGTGCGCACCAGCACTTCCCGGGCAGCGGGCTTGGAAACCTGCACCTCCTCCACCTCCATGGGGACATTCACTTCGCGAAAGACCGCTGCCTTCATTTGCTGATTTCCGGTGGCCAAAGAAGGGGCGAGTTTGCCCCAACAACGCGAGCCGGCGCAAGTGGCGGGGATTTCACGTCAGGACCATCCCAAAGTGTTCGCTCTTGAAAGAATATGCGGTTTCGCCGAGGGCTGGCAGTCGTTTTGGGATGGTCTTGGACTTCACACGGCAGTTCTCAATTTGGCGTCTAACTTCAGTGTTCGGCCCTCAACACCCCGCATCTCCGGGCTAATTCAGGCTAGATCGACCCGCAAGCCTTTCCTGTGGAGGGGCTGAAAGCCGTAATGAGAATTGCTGGGATCTCACACTTCCGTGATGCGTCCCTCGCTGAGCTTCCGGGCTGCGTCAATGGCGGCGGCTAGGCCGCGGCAATCCGCCAAGCCGCGGCCGGCGATGTCGAATGCGGTGCCGTGGTCCACGGAAGTGCGCACGAAAGGCACGCCTAGGGTGACGGTGGCGCTGCGGTGAAAATCCCTTACCTTGATGGCGATATGGCCTTGGTCGTGGTATAGGGCCAGAACCGCGTCAAATTCCCCGGCAATGGCGCGGTTGAATACGGAGTCCGCGGCAATGGGACCCTGCACCTCGATGCCGAGCCTGCGGGCGGCGGCGACGGCCGGCGCCAATTCCTCGATTTCCTCCTGGCCCAGCAGTCCGCCTTCACCGCTGTGGGGGTTCAGGGCCGCCAAGGCGATGCGTGGGTGGGGCAGGCCCCAGCGCGCGAATGAAGCATGGGTCAGTTTCAGCTTCTCCAGCACGTTGGCTTTGGTGACGTAGCGCACCGCCTCAAGCAAAGGCTTGTGGGTGGATAGATGCACCACCTTCAGGCCGGGGGTCATCAACATGGTGGCGGTGGGGCCGTTGGCTGTCCAGCCGGTTGCTTGGGGCGCTTCCCTTGCCTGCGCCGCCTCGGTCACGGCCGCCAACTTCGCCGATGCGCGCGCCACCCTGGCGAGAATTTCCTGGTGGCCGATGTCTTGAACAAAGCCGGCGGCGTGCAGCGCCTCCTTGTGAATGGGGCAAGTAACCATCGCAGCCAGCTTGCCGGCCAGACACAGCTTGGCCGCGCACTCCACGGCGCGGACCGCATGGCGCCCGCAGGCGGCCTGCACGGCGCCGGGACGAAAGCCCTGCGGACGCGGCACGCCGATGTCCAGAATCCCAACCACCCCGCCTTCGGCGCTTGCTTGGTCCGCTGAAGGGATGTCCCGGAAACTTGCGAAGACCGGCGGCGCGGCCGTCGAATCCGTGCCGGCAGCGGCGTTTCCCGCCTGCAACGCCCAAGGGCTGCCGATCAGGAGCAGACGCATCCCAGCCAGATCCGCCCCGTGCAGATGCCGCACCAGCACCTCCGGGCCGATGCCGGCCGGATCCCCCATGGTGATTCCGATCAAGGGGGCGGGCCCGCCACCTAACCCTTTTTTCCGCGGCAAAGTCGTTCTCGGTGCTGAGACCGAAGCGCCATCCAGGTGCTGCATCGATCCAACAGTGGTTTTCGGAGGGAATTGTGGAGATTGGTTGACAAGCCACGGCATGTAGTGGTTATTCGCCTTGCGGGACACAGCATGTGGTGCTTCGTCAACTGTTCTACGTAAGCCCCTTTTCGCACGAGCACGTCGGTTCTTGAAGAGAGGATGCCGTCCGATCCAATGGGTCGATTCGGTGGTGATTTCTGGAAAGAATGAATCAGCCGCGCCCTCTTTCCCTACAGCAGTTCCGTGGCGTCAAGCGTCAGGCCGAAGCCCTGAACCCCGACGAAGCCCACTTCGCGGCCGGCGATCAGGCGGATGTGGGACAGGCCTAGGTCCCGCAGTATCTGGGCGCCCACGCCAATCTCCAGCCACTGCGCCTTGCGGGCGTTCTCTTTGGACTGTTGCTCCAGCTTTTCCAAGGGCACCCCCACGAAGCCGGAGCGCAGATAGATGACCACGCCGCCGCCCAGCGCCTTGATGCGGTCCAAGGCGGCGTCCAGCAAGCTGTGCGGGTGTTCCTTTTGCGGCCCGAATACGTCGTCGATGAGCTTTTCCCTATGCATCCGCACCGGCACGGAGGCATCTGGACGCAGGTCGCCAAACACCAGCGCCAAGTGCTCCGCATCCTCAAATTTGGTCTTGTAGGCGAAGGCGCGGCCAATGCCGATGCGCGTTTTGACGCGGAATTCGCGGGTGCGCTCCACCAGCCGTTCCCGGGTTTGCCGGTGGGCGATGAGGTCGGCGATGGTGATGATCTTCAGGCCGTGCTCGGCGGCGAAGGCCTGCAGTTGCGGCAGGCGCTGCACGGTGCCGTCGTCATTCACCAACTCCGCCAGCAGGCCCACCGGCGGCAGGCCGGCCAACTCCGCCAGATCCACACCCGCCTCCGTGTGGCCGGAGCGCACCAGCACGCCGCCGCGCCTGGCCACCAAGGGGAAAATGTGCCCAGGGCGCACGAAGTCATCGCCCGCCACGTTGCTGTTGGTCAGGGCCTGCACGGTGTTCGCCCGCTCCTCAGCAGAGATGCCGGTGCTCAGGCCGTGCTTGTAGTCGATGGAAACGGTGAAAGCGGTGCTCATGGGGGCGTCGTTGCGGGCCACCATGGGCTCAAGGTGCAGGCGCTTGGCCAGCTCTTCGCGGATAGGGGCGCACAGGATGCCGCTGGTGTGCCGGATCATGAAGGCCACCTGCTCTGCGGTGGCCTTGCTGGCGGCCATGATCAGATCGCCTTCGTTCTCCCGATCGTCATCATCCACCACCACCACCATCTCGCCGGCGGCCAAGGCCTGCAGGGCGTCTTCAACAGCGTCAAACTGGGGCATTGCAATCGCTCTCCTATGTGCGGCGGCCGGACGGCGCCGTTCCGCCGGCACACCTGCTTCCTGCGCCGACGCCGTCAGCAGGGCTTGCCTTGGCGGGCCGTGACAACGGCAGCAGCCAAAGGTTCCCAGGCCGCCCTGGCCTCGCCACACCAAGCGGGGCCGCGTCTTGGCGTGCGCTGGCCCCTGTGCGCGCCGCCCAAGCCGGCCATCATTGCCTTGGGCAGGCACTTTGCCCATGGGCGCCCTGGGGCAGGCAAGCCATCACAGGGCCCCGGACTTGCGCAGGTTGTTCAGTTCCTGCGCATTGTACCCGCCCAACTCGCCAAGCACAGACGCCGTGTCCGCCCCTAGCGCCCGAACCGGACAGAGTTCAGGCGGGGCCAAGCCGGCAAAGCGCAGTGGTGTTTGGCACAGGGCTATTTTCCCCAAGGTGGGATGGGTGCGCCAGTGCACGGCGCCGCGCGCCAGCAGATGCGGGTCGTTGACCACCTCCTGCAGCGTCTGCACGGAGGCGCAGATCACGCCTTCCTGCTGAAAAATGCGGAAGATATCCGCCCTGCTGCGTTGCCTGGTCCAAGCCTCCACCTCCGCATCCAGCTCCGCCATATGGGCGGCGCGGCTGGCCATGTTGGCGAATTCCGGGCGCTCCCCCAGTTCCGGGCGTCCCATCGCCTTGACGAGGTGCCGCCAATGCCCTTCGCGGATGCAGATGATGGCCATATGGCCATCCTTGGCGCGATACAGGTTGTACGGCGCAAGGCTTAGGCCGGGATGCCTGTTGTCCCGACGCGGACCCTGCTTGCCGTGCTGAAAATAGGCGCCCAAGGCAGTGGCCAAGGTGGGGAACACCGTGTCCTGCAGGGAGACGTCGATAACCGCGCCTTGGCCAGTTTTGGCCCTTTGGTAAAGGGCGGTGACGATGGCGCCGTACAGATGGGCGCCGCCCAGCATGTCGCAGAAGGTGGCGCCGGACTTCAGCGGCGGGCCGTCCTCAAGCCCCGTGATGCTCATCACGCCGGACATGGCCTGAATGGTGATGTCCATCCCCAGGTAGTCGCGATGCGGGCCGCTGTTCCCGTAGCCGGTGCCGGCGGCGTAGATAAGCGTATCGTTCTCCGCCCGCAGCGCCTTGCTGCCGATGCCATAGCGGTCCAAGGTGCCTGGCGCGAAGTTCTCCACCACCACGTCCACTTTTCGCGCCAGCCGCTTCACCGCCTCCTGCCCGGCCGCGGACTTGATGTTTAGGGTGATGCACTCCTTGTTGCCGTTGAGCATGGCGAACGGATAGCTTGCGGGCGAGGATTCGGAATCATTCGTGCGCGCCCGCAGCGGCTCCCCGGATGGGGATTCCACCTTGATGACCCGGGCCCCCGCCTGGGCCAGCAGAAAGCCGCAGTAGGGCCCGTTGTAGATCTGTCCGAAGTCAAGCACGGTGACGTCGGCAAGTGGCTGCTGCATCGCGAAGCTCCGGTTGCGGTTGGCTGCGTGGTGCGCCCCGAGCCGTTCCGCACTTTGTTGCGTTATTCTGAAAATCCCAATGGAATCGGCGAGGTCGGATTCCGCGCCAAGACCAGGGTTTGTTGGGCGGGCTAGCGGATTCTTGGCAACCTTATAGCCGCTGTGCTGATGCGAGTCAATGGGGGCCTTGATTCCCCAGCAGTTCTCGTTTTGGCATCTGCCTGCACTGTTCGTCGCGCAACACTTCGCACTTCCGGCCCGATTCGGGCCAAATCGACCGGCAAGCCCTTCACGTGCAGCGACTGAAGCTCTCCAGGCTCGCGCCCGAAGCGGACTACGGAGCAAACCCTTCACTTGCAGGGACTGAAGAGCGAAACGGCGGTGGCTCTTGCGGGGCCATCGTAAGTCGACCGGCTAACCCTTCCTGCGCAGGGGCTGAAGGCCATAGTGGGAATTGCTGTTGGTTCCGTGACAAGAAACCATAAGTTTGGCGAGCGCGTTCTCCACCCGCTCCTTCAGGTGGGAATTGCTGTTGGTCCCCTGACAAGAAACCATAGGACACCGGAAAGCTTGGCGATATCGTGCGATAATGGGGGTGTCTAGGGACTCACTTGCATGGCGAATGCGGCTGCGCAATGGCTGCGCCTTTGCGGCGGAAATTTTTTAACCTTTTGATTTAATTAGGATTATAGAACGGAGATGCGATCAATGACAGAATCATTCCTGTGCCGTGCGGCCTTGGCTGTTCCGCTTGTGCTAGGTCTTTCGACCATCGGTCAGCCGATGGCCGTGCAAGCCGGGGAGGGCGCCCAAGTCATTGAGGAGGTCGTCGTCTCCGCCCGCAAGCGGGAGGAGAACATCCAGGATGTGGGCATCGCGGTCAGCGCACTCAGCCAGGCCGAGATCGAAGACGCCTTTGCCCGGGATCTGCGGGACTTGGTCTATGTCTCGCCCAACTTGGTGCTTGACGACACGGCGCAGGGTCCCGGCGGGGTCGCCGCGGCCTACATTCGCGGCATCGGGGTTTCGGAAGTGGAAAAGAACTTCGATCCCGCCGTGGGGGTGGTGGTCGACGGCGTCTTTCTCGGCACCATGACCGGCGGCATTACCCGGGCAATCGACCTGGAGAGCGTCGAGGTGCTGCGCGGCCCCCAGGGCACGCTGTTCGGCCGCAACACCATTGGCGGCGTGGTGCATCTGCGGCGCTCCCGGCCCACCGGCGAGACCGGCGGCAAGATCCGGGCCAGCTACGGCAACTACGATACGCTGCGCCTCCAGGGGCTGGTCAACTTCGGCCTCGGCGACCAGGTGGCCGTCAAGCTGACCGGCGCCCTCGACGATCAGGGCGAAGGGTATTACGACAACCTGAACACCGGCCGGGACGAGGGCCGGGTCGATTACCAGTCCTACGGCGCCAACCTGCTGTTCACGCCCAGCGATGTCGTGGAGGTCGAGTACACCGCCCAGATCGAGCGAACCGATCAGGACACCCCGCCGTTGCTCAATGTGGGGCAGCCGGGCCAGCTCTTCTGCGATGCCTTTGGCTTCTGTTCGCCGGACACCAGGACGCCCGTGTCTGGGGGCCGCTGGAGAACGACCCAGGATCTCGTCGGCCCGGACGACGCCACCTTTGATGCGGACACCCACATCCTGGAACTGCGCTGGGACCTCTCCGATGCCCTGCGCCTGGACTACATCTTCGGCTCCTGGGAGACTGAGGAGACCGTGCTCACGGACTGGGACGCCGTGGCGCCGGAACTCTTCCATACCACCAGACCCGCGGATTATGAACAGCGCTCCCATGAATTGCGCCTCACGCTGGACGACCCGGGCGCCCGGCTGCGGGGCACGGCGGGGGCCTACCTCTGGGATTCCGAGTACCAGATCGGCCTGCGCAGCTACATTGGCTTCGCGGTGCCGAACCTGGTGCTGGACCTGCCCCAGACATCGAGCCAGGACTCCCAGTCCTGGGCGCTGTTCTTCGAGGCCGACTACGACCTGACCGACCGGCTCACGCTCAACTTCGGCGGCCGCTATACGGAAGACGAGAAAGACACCGACCAGGTGGGTGTCGTGACCGCCGCGGCCAGCGACAGTTGGAGCAAGTTCACCCCCAAGGCGGGCCTGCTGTACCGCCTGAATGACAATGCCTCGGCCTATGGAACCTACTCGGTAGGCTACCGCAGCGGCGGGTTCAACGGCCGGGTGGACAGCATCGAGACCGCCACGCGTCCCTATGACGAGGAAACCGTAACCAACTACGAGCTGGGCCTGAAGTCCGTTTGGCTTGGCGGCAGCCTGCGGGTGAATCTGGCCGCTTTCTACATGGACTACGAGGATAAGCAGGAGGAGCTGCAGCTTCCGTCCGCCACCAGCGGCACGGGACAGGTCACCTTGGTGACCAACGCCTCCACCGCGGAAATCTACGGCCTTGAACTCGATGCCCAATGGCTGCCCGCTCCGGGCCTCGGCCTGCGCGGCAACCTAGGCCTGCTCGATGCCCAGTACGACGACTTCGAGTTTCTCGGGCCGGCCGGGGTCCAGGACCTCTCGCACCTGGATATCCGCAGAGCGCCGGAGGTCACCGCCGCGCTCAGCGCCACTTACGAGTGGACGGTTGGCGGCGGCCGCGCCTGGGTGGTGTTCGGCTGGCGCTATCTGGGCGAGCATGAAGTGGACTTCGCCAACAAGCCGGAGTTGACCAACAAGGCCCAGCATCTGATCAATGCTTCGGCCAACTTCGAGGCCGGCGCCATGCGCATCAGCGCCTTCGGCCGCAACTTGGCCGAAGAGGACGGCTACGGCATCGGCTTCGACGTGGCGGGCCTGTGGAGCTATGCCGCCACCCGGGTGCCGCGCACCTTCGGGCTGGAGGTTAGCTACAGGTTTGAGCAGGGGTGAGCCGGCAACTATTCGCTGGTGAATCGCCATTTCGTCGGGACTGTGCAGGCGTTGCGGCCTTAGGGATGGCGTGGCTTGATGGGTGAGCAGGCTTCCGCCTGAGCATCCCGGCTGGTCATCAGGCAACGGGTCCAGGATACGGCTAGCCGAATGGCGGACTCAGGTTAAGCCGCCTGGAGTCGCATTACGGAAACAGAATTTAGGGGTTGTTTGATGAGTGAAGTGAAGACGCGAAATTTGGGCGGGCTCGAAGTGGGGCCGATTGGATTGGGCTGCATGAGCTTTACGGGTGCTTTCGGCAGTGCGAGCGCCAAGCAGGCCGAAGAGACGTTGCAGCGGGCGATTGAACTAGGCGTGACCCTATTCGATTCCGCCAACGCTTATGGCGCTGGTGAAAACGAGAGAATTCTGCGGCGTGTGCTGGGATCGGAAAGAGACAACATCGTAATCTCCACCAAGTTTGGGTTTCGCATAAAGGGCGGCAATCCTTCCATCGACGGTCGCCCAGAGCAAGTGGAGGACCGATGCAATGAATCTCTGGAAAGGCTCGGCGTTGAGCACATAGACCTCTATTTTCTCCATAGACCTGATCCTAAGGTGCCAATTGAGGATACGGTGGGCGCAATGGCTCGTCTTGTCGAGGCGGGCAAAGTGCGCCATCTCGGCCTGTGCGAGGTGTCTGCGGCTTCCTTGCGCAAAGCTTGTTCAGTGCATGCCATCGCGGCAGTTCAGTCTGAGTATTCTCTCTTCCATCGCATTCAGGAACGTTCCGTACTACCCGCCTGCCGGGAACTTGGTGTTGGGTTCGTGCCTTATTCACCAATGGGAAGAGCCATACTTACAGGTGCGATTAAGGGTGGGGATGACCTATCGGCGGGTCGCGACATACGCTCCAGCATGCCCAGGTTTCAGGGGGAAAATCTGCAGGCGAACCTACAAGTGGTCGCCGAGCTTGAGCGTTTCGCCTCTGACCTCTCCGTTAAGCCCGGACAAGTTGCCTTGGCATGGCTTCTGGCGAAAGGAAACGACATCGTTCCAATTCCAGGCACTAAGCATGTCAACTATTTGGAGGAAAACGTAGCCGCCGCTGACATTCATCTAGACTCAGAAGTCATCCGCAGCTTGGACGAGATTTTTGATCCATCACGGGTGGTGGGCGAACGCTATGGCGCAAGTTGGCAGGAGTCGGTGGACGCAAAGGATTTCTAGCGCCCTGTCACAGGTATTTTTGCGGTTTCAGCGTACGGCAAGGGGCCTCGCTGTGGAGCAGTTCCGTATGTTGCGGTATAAGTTGCCGCCGCCAGCCAAGTCAACGTGACGAGTGCGTCTTGGTAAGGGCCTGCGCCAAGCCGTTCCTTATCAAAGCCCAGCTCTCCAGTCCAACCATACTCAGGCCCTCTTCATACATGTCCCATTAGTCCCTTAGATTAGCCAACTCCACGGTGAAAGCTGGTTTTTGATCTGAAACCTTCACGCGCACTTCGCCATTATCGCCGTTTTGCAGAAGATCCACTATCTCCGCAGCCATCACTTCCGCTGGCATCATATTGAACTCAGGCGCCTTGTATTCATCTGGAACAATCTGGGTATCCGTAACGCCAGGACAAATAACGTTCACCCGTATGTTTGTTCCTTCATTCGCCGCAGCAACCGCACGGCCAAATCCAATAAGCGCATACTTGGTTGCTGTGTACATGGGATCGACCGGCACGGCTGACAAACCAGCTGTCGATGCCGTGATCGTGAGCGTACCCCCTGCTTCTCGCATCTTGGGTATCAACACCTTAGCGCCATGGAAGACGCCATCCAAATTCACGCCAACGATTTTGCGGTATTGCTCTTCAGAGACATCTTCGATGGCTAAGAATGGCTGGCCCGTCGGGACTGTCATGATTCCGGCATTCAAATGCGCGTATGTCGGTACGCCCAACTCACCGATACACGCCTCCACGGCTGCTGACACACTCGCTAGGTTCGTGACATCGCAGTAAAAGAACCGTCCGCGGAGCCGTTCAGCGAGCGGCTTGCCCGCCGCTTCGTTCACATCACATATCGCGACCGCGCAGCCTTTTTCCGCCGCGAGGGTGGCCACCGCAGCTCCGATGCCAGTTGCGCCCCCCGTCACCAGCAATACTTCACCAAACACAAACCCTCCAGGCATGTAACTTAGACTGTACGACCAGCGGCGTTGCCTTCGGCCACCGCCCGAACCAAAAACCGTGTCGAATTTGCCTCACCCACGAGAATGTGCGGAATCGACGGCGCCTCAATCGCCTCCAAAAGCTCCGTGCGAGGCCGAGTTAATGAGATGAACACAACGAGATCGGCATTGCTTGACCACGGCCCTCCACCTGTGACAGCTTGCAGTTTGGCGGACTGGCCGTCCGTCGTAAGCACCCGAGTGCCTACGTGGTAAGTGAAGTCCATTCTATTCAAGCGTTCCAACGCGGGATCTACCATCAGCGCTCCTGACATCCTGCGCGAGCGTGGGCAGCCTTGTCACCATCGTCACTTTGGCGCCAGACTCGGCGAGATGTTCAGAGGCCGCCAGGCATTCATGGTGCCCAACATCATCAATCACCAACGCGTGGGTCGCCGGAGTCGCGCTGGGATTATGGAATAGATCATTGCTTGATGCCACATGGCCCAAGTCAATGCCATCAATGGGCTCACCGGGATGGAACATCTGCAGGCCATCCATTCGAGGCCCGGCACCTGTCGCCAATATGATGTGGTCCGCGTCAAATACAGCAAGAGCTAGGCGGACGTCAGCCCAGCGGTGGGCGTTCAGTACTACTTCAACGACGAAATCCAAGGCGACCATTTTGGGGGGCGAACTCGAAGCGAGATTGACCGAGTCGGAACCAGCCAAGCTAAAGGCGGGCATGCAGATGGAGCTGGTGGCCGACCCTCTGTTTGCTGATAGGGACGGTAACTGTTCTGTTCATCCGGCGAAGGCGGCGTGGCATTGGTTGTCCGTCGTGCGGCCTAAACCCTGACCAGTCGAAAAACCGGTATCTCGTGATCAGTCTGTTCCTGGTAGTCACCAAAGCGAGGCATCGCGGCAACCATTTTCCGAAACGCCTCCTGCCGTTCCGCGCCTTCCGTGAGGACGGCTTTCGCGGCGTACTTCTCTTGTCCCCGCTCAATCACAACATCCGCATTGGCGACAATATTGTGATACCAATTGGGGTGCTTCGGCGCACCACCGGCTGAAGCAAAGATGATGCAGTCATCTCCATCAGCGCAATAGCTGAGCGGAGTCGTCAAAGATCGGCCTGATTTACCGCCGGCCATGGTTAGCAGGATCATGGGGTTGCCTTCGAATCGGCCACCGCACCGGCCACCATTCGCTCTAAACTCCTCGATGATCCTGCGGTTAAAGTCCAATAGGGCGTTCACGGATGGAAAGCCTAATGTACCCCTAGTTTGCTCACTCACTGCCACTACTAGTTTCCTTGATCGCGGAATTAGTTTGCCGTCTGAGCGCGTCGCCTAGCCCTCCAGTTCAACCATGCCCAGGCTTTCTTCATACAGGCGACTTGCAAGCGATGTGTCGCTGGCGTTGGGATTGGGCGATACCATGGGCCACCCTCCTCCGGGCTCATCACTCCCAACATCCCGCTAAAGGGCCGCATGATGACGTTCTGCACCCATACCGGCATCACGTGCTTCGCCAAAAAGCCGGCGAAGGACCGAACTGAACTAAGCGCATTCAAATCCAATGCCGCCACCTCCACATCACCAGGCTGGCCTTGGAATGCCTCTGATCACGCTCATCTGATCCGCCAAAGTTTGTTCAGACTTGCGGACATCCAATGTCACTCGATCCACGATGCCGTCGAATCGCTCCTTGATCAGTTTCGCCGCCGGCACCGGTTCGCCCACCGCAGCGAATGTCTCCAACACCTCATCACTGATTTCACCAGCCAATTCGTTCCACTTGCCTTCCTTGGTCATGCGATTCAGCACGGGTTGCAAATCGCCCCAACCATGCACGTCAAGAACGCCCTTGTACGCTGGGGTGGATGCGTAATAGCCAATTCGATAGCGGATGGCCTCACGGCGCTTGATGAGTTCCTCCTCCGTATCACCTGTGGCCATAAAAGCAGGATACTGAACTTGAAAGTCATCCAGCGTCTTGCCCTGTGCGGCCAATTCCCTTTCCAATATCGGCAACATCACCTCCTTAAGCTGCCGCTGCCTGCGGCTACAATCAACGGCGATGCTGAGCAGGCCGCCAGCCGAAAAGCCTACTTTTGGGTCGGAGGGTTCAGAAAGGCAATGGCCCGCTCCGAGCGGTTGAAGTCGGAGGTCGCGAGCATCATGCGCTCGACCTGGGCGGATGAAGTGCGTGCCGCCGACCGCCGCTACGAGCCTGGAAAGTTCACTACCTTCGCCGCCTATAGGTTCTCAACGACCAAGGAGGACGGTGGCAGCATGCACCGCAATGTCGTCTTCCGCGGCACCGAGAATATTCCAACGATGCCGTTCAATCGACTCATGTCACGTGATCCAGAGGCTCTATGGGACTGGATGGAGGACCTAAGGGAAAAAGGGCGTTGAGAGCCTGGCCATCCCGCACAACTCCAACAAATCCAATGGGCAGATGTTCGATCTGGCCACCTGGGCGGGTGACCCGATGACGCTGGCGCACAACGAAAAGCGCTTGCGTAACGAACCGCTGGTTGAAATCACCCAAGTCAAGGGCACCTCGGAAACGCACCCGGCTCTGTCGATGAACATTGTGCTATTTCTGCCGACCGGGGGGCGGTAGAGCTGAAGACACTTTGGCGGGACCCGGAATTTGACGAAAAACAGAAAGCCTTCTATTACGCTCGCGTCCTGGAAAATCCAACCTGTCGATGGTCCACCTGGGATGCGCTTCGCGCCGGTGTGGCGCCACGCGAGGATCTTGAGTTGGTCATTCAGGAACGGGCCTGGTCTTCTCCGATTTGGGTGAGTCCGCAGGGCGCCAGTGCTTTGTGATTTTCAAGCAACTGTTGCGTGAACCGTTTTTCGGTCGGGACCGCCTCGATGTGTTGCCGTGGCGACTGAAGAAGGAAGGTCTGCAGACCCGGCATTAACGTGGTTGCCAGATAAATCCTGCCGTCCCTAAGGAGCAGGGACACTTGGTTCAAGTTCCATGCTGTCTCGGGCAAGTTCAAAAAGTTTCCTAACCTTGTCATCCAAAAATGGTTCTAATTCGTCTACGCTTACTGGACCAATGGAGCAGCAGCTCCCAGATGAAAAAAGGCAGCCCCTTAGATCGAACTTACCTGTCAATCTTCGGACGTCTGAAGCGGGCTGCTGCCACGGTTGTCCATCGATGGTGGTTTTCGACCACTAGCGGCTGGGCTAGGTGGAACGTGGCCACCCCGGGGCGACTTGTTCCGGCCCATCCGCGTCGCGGACCACGAAACGCATGAGACTGGGGAGGCCGGGCTCCAAAAACATCGTGTCGCCGATCGGCGGAGCCCAGACGTATCCGAGATGTCTGAGTGCGCGCAGGGCGGCTTCCGCCCCCTCCGGCGTGGATGTCCGCTTGATCACCGCCTCGACGACGTCGACATGCGCGCTGTTATTGTTGCGGAAGCACTTCGCCACCCGAACCGCGCAGTCCCGGAGCCCAAGTTTCCTGAGTTCATAGCACCTGCCGCTGTAATAGACCTGTTTTTGTTGCTCGGCGGCGTGTAGTGCGCCGGCCACGGCCTGTTCGTCCAACAGCGTCTCGCCACGGGCACCCCGCAAGTTGCGACCCTCGGGACCACGCTCGGGCGGGAAGGCCGATTCCCACACCGCCGCCCCGACCAGCTGGACAAAATAGGGGTAGCCTTGGCAAGCCTCCAAGACGCGGTCCCACAAGGCTTCCGAGCCGAGCGCGACACCGTCGTTCGCAAGGGGTCCCTCAATGGCCAGGCGCGCGTCCCGGTCGCCCAGCCGCCCTACCGGAAGGCGCAGGGAACGGTCCCAGAATGTCGCGCGCATGGCGTTCAGCGCGTCCTCAATGTCTGGCGTGCCCGCTAGGACAAGCAGGAAGGGTGCGTGGGAAGAGGCGATCTGGGCCGCGTTCAACAGGTCGGCGCCCACATCCCGGTCGAGCGTGTGCGCCTCGTCGACCATCAATGCGAATGGTCGCTTGTTCGCACACCCCGCCAGCAGACGGGCTAGGTCCGGGGGCGCATCCGGCGCCGGGGCGGTCGCGGCGACATGCACGGACGCGCTGGCCCCCATGAATTCCCCCTCGACCCCGATGTTCCCGCCGGACAGTCGTGCGCCGCCCCCCAAAAGCTCGGCGAGCGCCCGGGTTGTGGGGATGTTCCTGGGAGTGAGCCAGGCCGTGTCGATGCCCTCTCGCTCTCCGAATTGTTCCAGCCATCCGAGCAGTGCGGTTTTCCCGTTGCCGCGCGGGCCGATGAGGACCACCATGCCGTGTGCCCCCGCCCCGTCGTCTGAAAGCCCCTCGCACAGCGACCGCAGCCGTGTGGTTTCGTTCCTTCTTCCGGCGAGCAATGGGGGCGTCGCTCCGGCGCGGGGCCTGAAGGGTTGTTTGGCGGTGCGTCTGGAACGTCGTTTGGTCGACATGTCGGCGGCGCGCGGTGACTGTGGATTCCATCATAGCATGCAGCCGCTAACGTTCTGGCTCAGATACATTTGGAGCAGCCGCGCATCCACCGGCCCTGGGGCTACTACGAGATCCTCCATCGGGGGACGTCACCAAGTCAAACATCTTCTGATCAACCCCGGTGTGCGGCTCTCGTTGCAGAGTGATCATACCGACGGTCGCCCATGTCGCCACCCTCCACAATTACGAGTGGTCACATGGCGCAAACGTCCGACCAATCACATATGGCCGGGTTGATCGTCGAGGTGCTGAACCTTGAGGACGTCGAGTCGCGCATAGGAAGAACAACCATCCGAAACCTGCTTGGAGGCAAGTGCGATTGGAGATCGAGGGTCTCGATTGGAACCTGTGCGGACCCGCGCGGACTGGGATTACGATGATTGCGACGAGGTTGAATGTCGTGTGCACCGGTTTTCCAGGGTTGCGCCCACAAGAGGGCATCGGGCGGTCGTTTTCTAGAAGAGCTTGTCTTGGCTCGTGGCGTCGGGATGCTCGGTGCGCCCAAATGTGCTCGAGAATCGTTACGCGGTTGGCGGGTGCCAGTACATCGCCGTCGGCGGCGGCACCGCGTCGCCGGTGGGCGGTGCGGCGGGGCCGTGGCGGAGCACGACGGCCCGGCCGGCGAGCAGGGCGTCGACCTCGTGGAGCCGGCCGTTCAGGCTGACGGTGCGGTCCTTCATGGCGCGGCGCTTGGCCTCGAAAGGGCTTGGTGGGAGGATTTGATGCAAGGATCCAGCGCCGCGGGGCTTTCCTGGGTCGCGATCCTCGGCTTCATCCGCATCTCAACCAACCCAAGAATCTTCGCCAATCCTCTTGATGTCGACAGCGCATGCACACATGCCCGCTCTTGGCTTGCAACACCTCGGGTAGTCATCGTCCACCCTGGCGGCCGCCGCACCGACTTGCCCATTTCCCTTCTTGAGCAAGTAGGTTCGGCAGCAAACCTCACAACAGACGCTCACTTTGCAGCCCTGGCAATAGAACACCAAGCCGAGCTTCACTCCACGGATGCGGACATGGCTAGGTTCCCCGGCCTGACATGGGTCAATCCCCTCGTACACAGCTAATTTCGAGCCGTTTTTGGTTGCAAATGCCGCGTCACGGAACAAGTCCTTTCCCCGACGCCCGCGCCGGTGACGACGACCGCTCCGCCATTGATGGGTTGGTCCATTTGAATTCCTTTAGCGTTTGTTCTTGATCGCAGGTGTAGGTTGCCATCGGCATAGCCCTGGATGCCCCAACGGTGTTGACATCAAGTTGACGCTAGTTTTAACTCCCAACGCACCCGACATCCCCGAAGAGGAGCCACGAATGGCGAAACTGCTCGAATACCGTGAACTGCCGCTGGCCGACCTGCTCATCGACCGAGGCCAAGTGCGCACCCGCAACGTGGACAAGGAGGTGGACGCGCTGGCGGAGAGCATCCGCCGCCAGGGCCTGCTGCAGCCCATCGTGGTCTGCAAGGCCGAGCAGGCGGGCAAGTGGGAGATCTTGAGCGGCCAGCGCCGCTATCTGGCCCACAAGCTGCTCAAGCGCAATTCCATCAACACCGCCGTGCTGGACGCCCGCGTCGACGAGGCCGAGGCCAAGGCCATCTCCATCACCGAGAACCTGGTGCGCCGCAACCTCTCCGGGCCGGAGCTGATCGACGGCATCACCTTCCTGTACAACAAGTACGGCAACGCCAAGGCGGTGCACGAGGCCACCGGCATTCCCTACCCCGACGTGCGCCAGTACGTGAAGTACCCGCGGCTGAGCGCGGGGCTGAAGACGCTGGTCGGGAAGGGCGACGTGGACCTGAAGGTGGCGCTCGGCGCCCAGGACCTGGCGGAGCGCCGGGGCGGCAAGACGGGGGAGCGGAATCTGGCCAAGCTGGCGAGGGGGATGGATTCGATGTCCCGGGCGCAGCGGGCGAAGTTCGTGAAGACGGCGGCGGGCAGCCCGGACGCCTCGATTGACGAGCTGCTGGCGGGCGCGGAGGCCCCGGCGGAGGAGGTCTCGCAGATCATCGTGACTCTGCCGAAGGCGGCGCACGAGGCGCTGAAGGCGCGGGCCAAGGAGCAGGGCGTGACCCAGGACGAAGCGGCGGCGGCGATCCTTGTGGGGCAATTGTCCGCCTAGCGATTTTGCGACCAGGACGTCCCTCCCCCAACCCAGCGAAGCCCTTGGCTGACACGCGGGCCAATGACGTTGCCGCGACCTTGGGTGAAGCCGGATGCGCTGTGGTAACCGACCTGATGGATGCCGAACTGCGGCAGTCCATTACCGACGAGCTGGCGCCGCATATGGCGAAGACGCGGGTTATCGAATAAGGATGATCCAACGCAATTCTCCCCCTAGTCGCACAGGGTGAGCGGGTGGTTCTGAACGCTGGCAGCGAGAAAGCGGAATCGCTTGAGCCGGAAGAGGTGTCAGTGCATCTATCCTGGCGCAACGGCAACCTGACTTTTCTTGGCGAGTCGTTGGCGGCTGCCGTTGCGGAAGTGGGCCGCCACACCCCGGTCGAATTGGTCATAGAGGACGACAACCTGCAACGCCTTCGCGTGGCGGGCCTGTTCAAAGCGGGTGACGTGGCCGGGTTCCTGGCGTCGTTGCAGGCGAACTTCGACATCTTGCGCCAGCGCGCTGACGCCGAGACCATTCTCCTTTCCGCCGCGAAGAGCCGCAGCACGGATGCGCCCAGGTAGCCGGCGGCGAAGTTTCTCCCCATCGGTTTCCATCGACTGGCGGAAATTCATCGGCCAATCGTCTTACTCACCAGCAGGTCGGATGTTTGCTGCGAAGACGCTTGGCGCTCTCCTGTCTGGAAGTTTCGGGTTGAGGCTAGGATCGCTGATGACTGGTTTGTGTGTCTCCCTACTTGCCCAGGCAAGCGACACACACACATTTGACATACCTAGGCAGCGCGCCGACCTTGCGCTCATCGCATTTGCGGAGCAGGCGGATCGGACATTGCTGTTTTCGTTTGACGAGACCAGCAACAAGATGGCCAACCGGTTGAGCGGGTCCTATGAGGTTGTGGAAGCGCTTGAGCTTCTGCTGGCCGGCACCGGGCTCTCCATTTCGATGGGCACTCAGGGGCAACTCAGCGTTGTCGAATACATGGACTCGAATGGGAAGGCAGTTGTGGAGAAACCAAAATCAATTCTAGCCAGGATCGGCGCCGTGCTGACCGCGGCGGCAATGGGGTCGAGTGCGGCTGCGCAATCGGGTGGCGAAATCGCGCAGAGCGGAGGTGTGATCGAAGAGATCGTGGTGACTGCGCAAAAGCGGGCACAGAACATTCAGGATGTGCCTGTTTCGATAACGGCGCTCACGAGTGAGGACATCGAGGTGTTTCGTTTTCGTGACCCTGCTGACCTCGCCGCGCAGGTGCCAAACCTGCATGCAAACTCAGTTTCGGGCGACGGGACGCCAGCGTTCAGTCTGCGAGGCGTCACGATGATAGATTACAGCTACAACCACAACAGCCCCATCGCACCCTATTTCGATGAGGTCTACAAAGGCAGTCCTGCATTGCTTGCGGTACCGTTTTTCGACGTCGAGCGCGTCGAGGTGCTGCGCGGACCTCAGGGCACCCTTTATGGAAAGAACACCACCGGCGGCGCCATCAACGTCATCAGCAAAAAGCCTGGTTTCGAGAACGAGGGATACCTCACCGTAGGTGCTGGTAACTATGATTTGCGGGAGGTTGAAGGCGCCTTTAACGCAAGCTTGAGCGATACGGTTGCGGTGCGTTTCGCTGGTACCTGGACGGAGGCGGATGGCTGGCTGGAAAACGTGCTCCCCGGTGTCGACGATGCCTACTCCATCGACGAATACGGCTTTCGAGTGGGGGTTTTATGGCAGCCAAACGACGATTTCGAGGCATTGTTACGGGCATCCACCGCTAAGTCGACTCCGGTGAACTGGGGTTTGGTGCATGACACTGATGCGGGGCCGGGCAGCTACTTTGGCGTGTATGGCCTCTACAACGCGTTTGGTGCAACGACTCTGACGGACCCCACTCAGGCGGGACTCGGTCATTTCGAGTTCAGCTCGAATCAGGACACGGATCGGCTACTTGAAACCGATTCCGTTTTCCTGACGTTGAACTGGGATCTCGGTGACAGTTACACGCTCACTTCCATCACTTCCTGGGACGATGGCAAGGCTTTAAACCCCGATGAGAGTGACGGCACACCCAACAGGGTGTTCGAAGTCCCCGTTTTTGTAGAAGCGAGCCAAGTCACCCAGGATTTGCGTCTCACCTCCAACCTCGACGGGCCCTTCAATTTTGTGACGGGCCTCTACTATGCCCGCGAGGAAGTCGACGCCTCCAACCGTTTCGGATTTATAGTCGACCTCGACCTGAACATCGATGGTGTTGTGGACGCCATCGACTGTCTTGACCCGCTCTCAATCGCTTTTGGACTGCCGCCCAGCCCTGCCGGAGCCGCCACCGATGCCCTGTTCGGGACACTCGGCTTCAGTCTGGGTGACTTTGCAACGTTCGGGTGTTATTCCACCAATTCATTTGAGCAGGAGAAAACCAGCTACGCTGTCTATTTTGATGGCAGCTATGCGTTGAGTGATGCGCTCACGCTGCGCTTCGGGCTGCGCTACACCGATGACGAGGCGGAACTGAGGGACTTTAACGCGCACTACGCCGCTAACGACTTCTCGCCTCTGATCGGTACGATCAACGGTGGCTCGGCCGACCCGCTCGCCACTGACCCAGGGGCTTCACAAAGTAATTCCGACACGGAAGTCACCGGACGCCTGGGCATCGACTATACGGTCTCCAACGGAAACCTCCTGTATGCCAGCTTCAGTCGGGGTTATCGGGGTGGCGCCTACAACGGGCAGGCTTACAACGCCCCGTCGGAGGTGAACTGGGTTGAACCGGAGTACCTCGACAGCTTCGAGGTGGGCTTCAAGAGTATCTGGTGGGATGGTCGGATGCGAGTGAACGCTGCAGCGTTTTACTACAAATATGAAAACCAGCATGTCCTCAATGTGGACAATTTTACTTTTCTCCAAACGCTCGTCAACATTGACGAATCCGAGATCTCAGGTGCGGAGATTGAAGCGGCGGTTCAGCTAACGCCGGCGCTGCGTGTGCAGGTAGGTGTAGGTTTACTCGACGCTGAAATCGAATCCGGTACGGTGAGTGGCGTCGACGTCGCCGGCCAAGAGATTCCATATTCATCGGATGTCAATATCAATGCCGCCATCGACTGGGACGTCCTCAGACTGGATGCTGGTGTCTTGACGCTGCATGTGGATGGCACCTACCGCACTGAAGCTCACTACTTCATCAATAGCCCGGAACCGGGTGACGGCTACACGGTGTTCAATGGCCGATTGACCTTCGCAGCGAACAATTGGGCCGTCAGCTTCTGGGGTAAAAACCTCGGTGAGAAGAAATATTTCACCTTCTACGCCAATTTGATGGATTCCTTGGGGGCCTCAGTCGGGCAACCCGGACCTGCGCGAACCTACGGTGCTGAGTTCACCTACCGGATTTAGTTATGCAAGGCCTCATAAACATGCGCAGTGAATACTGCCGTGTGGTGTTAGCGCTGGCGTTGTCCGCGACCAGTACAACAGTGGTTAGCGCCGGCGAAGAGACCAACACCGATTGGACACTGCTCGGTAATTCGTCCGAGATGCAGCACCACTCGGAGTTGGACCAGATCAACACCAGAACCGTCGCGAGGCTGGGATTGGTTTGGTCTGTCGATCTGCCCACTAAAGATGGCTTGGTGGGTAATCCGCTCATCGAGGACGGTCGTATCTTTCAGAGTGGCTCGCAGAGTCGGATGCTTGCTCATGATCTGCGCACGGGTGAACTGTTGTGGACCTATGAGCCCTTAAAGACAGCGCACGCGGGGTCTTTTATGGAGGCGATCGGCATGCGAACCAATCGCGGTGTGGCGCTCCATGACGATTTAGCCATTGTCGCTACAGCGGACTGCCGCCTTGTCGCCATCGATCAGAAGACAGGTGTGAAACGCTGGGAAGCGGAAGCGTGTGATGTCACGCAGGGCTACAGCATTACCGGGGCGCCGCGTGTGGGCGCGGGTAAAGTTTTCATCGGCAATACTTGCGCTGACTCAGGTGCCAATCGTGGCCACGTCGATGCGTTTGATGCCAGGACGGGCAAACATCTATGGCGCTTCTATACCGTACCGGGGGATCCGGAACAGCCGCCGGAGAACGAGCTCTACCGTCGCGCCATGGCCAGCTGGGGCGAAGGTTGGTATAAGCGCACCAAGGGCTGCGGCAGCGTCTGGGATGCCATGGTCTATGACGAACAAACGGACCAGCTCATTATTGGCACCGGCGGGCCCTCGCCCATAGACCCCACCATGCGTGGCAAGGGCGCGGGTGACGAGCTATTTACCAATGCGGTTGTGGCGCTCGATGCGGGGACGGGCGACTACCGATGGCACTTTTCCCAGGTGCCCGGCGACGGCTGGAATTACGAGCCCGCGGTTGGGCTCATGGTCGCGACCTTACCCATTCTGGGTAAAGACCAGCGAGTGGTCATCAGTGTGCCGAAAAATGGTTTCGTCTATTTGTTCGATGCGGCCAGTGGGGAATTCCTGTCCGGGAATAACTATGTGCCTGTGAACTGGGCCAAGGGGCTGGACGAGTTCGGTCGGCCCATCTACGACCCGGCTGCGCGCTACTGGGAGAAGCCCGATGGCGTAGCAAGGGTGGTGCCGTATGGAAATGGCGCACACGGCTGGGAAGCCCTGGCCTTCGATCCGATGCGAAGTCTCCTCTATATCCCGGTGATGAACATGCCCCAACGGGTTTCTCCTGCTGAAGGAGAGGGTTTCGTCGCGGAACTGGGGCCTCACTTCGACTTCTTCTATGGTGATCCATCCGATCCTGACTGGCGGAGGTTTGGTGAGGTGGTGGCCTGGGACCCGATTACGCAAAGTGAAGTGTGGCGGCAACGCAGTAGGTTGCCCGTAAACGGTGGTCTTCTCCACACTAAAGGTGGTCTGGTGTTCCAGGGCAGCGCCGAAGGTTACCTGACAGCGTACGATGCGGGGTCCGGTGATGTGCGTTGGCGTGCGCCTGCGGGTGGTGCGATACGTGCTGCGCCCTCGACGGTGATGGTGGACGGACGTCAGTTCATCATCGTCCCCGCGGGTCGACCCACAACGTCCATTGGCGCTCCCCACCTATCAGATTATTCCAGTGCGCCGCGTGCGCGCAGCCAACCCCGTTTGTTGGCGTTTGCGCTGGATGGTCAAGCGGCACCCCCTGCCTGGGCTGAGCGAGTGCGGGTGCCGGAACCACAGGTGGCTCGATCGGATCCAGAGTTGGCGCGTCATGGCGCCTTGGCATATGTGTCGTCCGGGTGCTCGATTTGCCACGGGCGCAACGCGGAGGGTCTGGGCGGCACGGCGCCTGACCTGCGCCTGAGGTTGCCGGCATCATTAGAGTATTTGCAGGTGGTGCTGGGCGGTGCCCTCAAATCCAGAGGCATGCCGGCAACTGAGCTCGATGACGAAACAGCCAGGTCTCTGCTTGCCTATCTGACCAACGCTGCCTGGGATGCGTATGAGGAAACCAACGAGTCGTCCACCACCAATAGACCTTCCGCTGAAGTGGCTAAGGAGCCTCACGATGAGTGATAGAGCCTTTCTAATTGCGCTCGACAACCTGGATCGAGACAGCATGGAGGAAACTCCGCCGGCAGAGGAAAAAGCCGTGGGAAACCCCCGTCGGATCATATCCGGCCGTGACAGCAAAGGCTGGATGAAGCCATGTTTTGCGGGCGACATCATGTCGTTTGTAGTTGACCTTGAACCCGCGAAGATCGAGTTGGAAGACGTTGGTTACGATGAGTTCATTCACGTTCTGGATGGCGCGCTGATTCTCACTGACAAGGAGGGTCACGCTCAAAGGTTCGATGCAGGAGAGTTTCTGGTCATGCCGAAGGGCTTTTCCGGCACTTGGGAGACGTTGGGCAACTACCGGGAACTGGTGGTTATAGAAGCCAAAACGTTTGAAGAAGAAATGAGCAAACCGTGACGGGCGATGCGAACGGCCCTTCCACAATCATTGTGCGGAGTTCAATGGTCCCCGGTCCATGCCAGCAACTCTCAATTTGGCCATTGCGCGGATGGCGGCGCTACGCGCCCTCGCAATGACCCACATGCGCCTCACGGTCACTCCGCCGACAAGTCCACCGGGCCGTGTTTCTTGACGACCCGCTTGTCGACGACAGTCGGCTGTTCACAGAACACGATCAGGCTGCTCTGCGTCGAGTCGCGCGCATTCGGCGCCCGCAACCCGTCGGCGCCGAGGAACGCGCACGCCTCGGCAACCTCCTGCGACCGCGGGTGCTCCTGCTCGCGTTCCTGGTAGCTCAGCCGTCCGTATCCCGCCACATCGCCTTTCGAATAGCCGCCCAGCTCGCATGGCTGGCGCCCCGGGCAATTCAGTTTCGGCCCTGAGTTGGGTAACGGCCGGTCGCGCTAAGACCGCTATCGCCCTGAGTCCATATCTACTGAATAGCACATATCCAGGCTTTTTGAGGTGCGATTCCAAGCCAACTGTCTCCGAGTAGCGCCACTTTTTACGTCGACATGTCCAACCAGAGTCAACCTATGGCCGGGGTTCACACAAATCTGTCGTAGCTACGGGCCACTTTTCTTACTCATTTGGGCTAGCATTCCATCGAATAATTCGATCTATGCGGCGAGTCGCCGCCAGAGATCTATGGAAACTAGCCACAACAAAAGCATCTGAAGGAGACATCACTATGAAGCGAGAGGAACTCCTCATCGAGGCAGATGAGCTGACACAACTGATTGGCAATCCGAATCTCAGGTTGTTTGATGCCACCGTCCTGCTCATGCCCCAGGGTGACGAAACCGGGAAAAGCAGATACGACGAGGGTCACCTGCCCGGTGCTGCATTTCTCGATCACGCGGTTCTGTCGAAGGCGCAGGCGTCGCCTATGTTTATGTTGCCGGACGAAGCAGAACTTGCCGCCGCGATCGGAAATCTTGGCATCGGCAATGACAACGAGGTCGTTGTTTACGCCACCGATTCAATCATGTGGGCGACCCGTGCCTGGTGGATATTGCACTACGCTGGCCACAGAAATGTCAGAGTTCTGAACGGTGGTGTCGGTGCTTGGACGGGTGCACTGGAAACCAGAGAAAACCACTATCCGCCAACAACGTTCGCGGCCAGCCTGGCGGCCGCCATGATTGCCGACAAGGATGAAGTTCTCCAGAGCATCGGCAATGGTGCGGTTTGTGCACTGAATGCGCTGCCACGCAGTTTTTATACCGGTGAAGCTGATGTGCCTTATGCCAAAGAAGGTCATATCACCGGCTCACTGAGCCTTTCTTTTGAGCACATGCTTGATGGCAACCAGGTTAAAGCAGATGAGGCGCTGGCTGCGCAGTTCGAAGGTTACGATAAAGACGACAGAATCATTACCTACTGTGGCGGGGGCATTGCTGCGACCCTGACCGCAAGTTGCGCACTGCTTGCCGGATTCAACAATGTCGGTGTATACGACGGCTCAATGTCTGAGTGGCTGGAGGCCGGTATGCCAACAACAACCGGCTCGGAGCCGGGCGAACTCAGTTAGGCTGCTCCTCCAGGAAGGACTTCTTGGTTTGGCTGCAGGATGAAATCCATGCCGAAGGGGTGGACGTGACGCTGTCCACCTATGCAACCGAAGCCGACCTGGCGTCATTTGACGCGGACCACGTCATATTCGCGACCGGCGCTGAGCCTCGAATGGATGGCCTGCAGATGCGATGTCGCGAACCTGGCGAGTGTTTCGGCAGCCGTGGAGGAGTGTATCGGTGAATTGGGCGTGCCGACGTACGCGCACTTGAATGCTGGAATCATGACGGTCCCGACGGGCCAGCCATATTACTAGCTGTCCTTTCAGGCTAAAGCACGTCCCGGCATTCGGTCAGGGCCCCATTGTGCCGACGGGGATAACCCCCACGTCCCCTCGGCCTACGCTGCCGTACCCGCTCGGCACGATGACTGCAAGGGCTGACGGTTGCCCATGGTCGCTTTGCTCCATCCGGCGGGCAAGCCTCAGCAGGTTCCTGGCGCCGTCCTCCACCCAGCGTTCCCCCAACTTGATCTCGAAGGCCGCCCAGCGTCCGTCCGCCGCCTCGACGACGGCGTCTACTTCAAGTCCCTCCTTCTCCCGATAGTGAAACACCTCGGCATCCGCAGCCTGTGCATAAATGCGCAGGTCGCGGATCACCATGGACTCGAACAGGAACCCGAGGAACTCCAAGTCTCCCAGCAGGCGCTCAGGAGTGGCTCGCAATGCCGCGGCCGCCAGCGAGGGATCGACGAAGTGCCGCACCGGCGACACCCGGAGTGAGGTGCGGGATCGCAGGTTAGGGGACCATGCCGGTTGGTTCTCCACGATCATGAGGCGATCCAGGGCGTCGAGATAGGCGGCGACGGTGTCCGCCTTTAGAGGCGCGCTGCGATCGCCCACTTCGGCGGTCAGCTTCGACATGGCCACCGGTGTGGCGATGTTGCGCGCCAGCGAACGCAGCAGGCGTCCCGCCTTTACCGGATCCCGTGTCTTGCCGCCGACCGTCGATACGTCCGTCCGTCGTATTTCATCGAGGTAGGCTCGGTTCGCTCGCCAAGTCTGTGGAGGCGTCTTGCCGATATTGGCCGGCCAACCCCCCGCCACATACCAGCGCGGCAACCGCACGGATCGGCAACTCGGACCGCTTGGCCCGCTGTTCGCAACCGTCGAGGAGGCGGTGCAGGGAGACCTCCCCGGTGGCGTGACCGGACTCGTACAGTGACAAGGGGCGCATGCGCAGGCGGGTGAAACGGCCAGCGCCTGTGTGACGGGTGATGTCGTCGGCGGGAACAGCGGAGCCGGTAAGAATGAACTGCCCCGGGGCGGCGCGGCGGTCGACGGCTCTGCGGACATGGTTCCAGATCACGGGTTCGAGTTGCCACTCGTCGATCAGCCGCGGCGCATCTCCGTCCAAAACCGCTCCCGGATCGGCCGCGATCATCCGCCTGGCATTGTCGTCCACATCCAGCAATACCTCGCTCCGGGAAGCCAGCCTGGCGGTTTCCGTCTTCCCGGATGCCTTGGGTCCCTCCACCAGGACAGCGCCGGCGGCACCGAGCAGTTCGGCCAGTTCGGCATCGACGATCCTCGACAGGTATTCCATGCGGGTGGCCGACAGAGACAATCAGAGGGTTTCAGAGTAACCTCGCGCGACAGGCCGCGCAAGCTGTAATGGGTAATTAGGCGATCTTTTAAAGGGTGATTTGGAGATTGAACCAAGGGTATTTCGGTGGAAATTTGTCAGGTGAATTGGCGGAAACTGGATGAAGCGCAGGCCCACCCGGCGCGCGGTGCGGACCCTGTGCGCCACCCTGTGCGCCACCCTGTGCATCAGGTAGCGGATCACCTGGCGAATGCCGTGAACGCTGGTGGTGGGCGGCGGCGTTACATTGAGCGCAGCGGAGAGATAATTCATGGCGAGAATTCCTTATTTGGAGAAAGACGATGTCGCGGAAAAAGACAGGGATCTACTGTCCCGGGACATCGATCTGGCGAAACTGCTGGTGCACAGCCCGGAAGGCGCGCGCAACTTCGGCCGCTTGGGCAACTGGATTCGACACAAGAGCAATCTCGATCCCCGGCTTAGGGAGCTTGCGATTCTGCAGGTTGGGTATTCGACGCGCACCGAATATGAGTATTCGCACCACGTCAAGATAGGGCGTGACTTCGGATTGACCAACGGGGACATCGGAGCCATTGCGGTTGAAACCCGAGGTGAGGAAAGCGGTCTCGATGAAGTCGCCAGCCTCACGCTGCGCGCGGCTAGGGAAATGACTTCGGATCTTGAGATGTCCGAAGCGCCCTTTCGGGCGCTGCTCGCTCACCTTGGCAATGAGGGCATTGTGGATCTAACGATCGTTATAGGGTTCTACAATGCTGTGGTTCGTGTGTTGAGGACGCTAGCCATTGACGTAGAGGAATCTTACTTGCCGTATCTGGATGAGTTTCCATTACCCTCTGGTTGAGGTTACGCTAGGGTCATGTCTTTGTTCCTTGTCCGGCCCGGACACCCGCTCAGTTGCCGCCTCCGACCCCCTTGCCTTGAAGTCCCGCATTGCCTGCCCTTCTCAATGTTGACTGTGTCTCGGTGGCTATTCATGACCGTCCCCAAGACAATCCATGCGCTTGAGGACGGGCAGGTCAAAACATGTTGTCTAGGCAATAGTTGCCTGGATGGGTTGTTTGTCACCAATCCAAAGAGGAAAACAACTAAGACCAGGATGCGAATAGCGGCGAAACAGAAAGCAATTCATTTCGCCCTGACCACGAGCCTTTTTTGTGAAATGTAAGAGAGCGGAAGAATTCTGGAGAACAAGATCGCTATTCCTCGGTCACCTTAAACTTGAGTCGTGGCTAAGGCATCCTGGCAATTGAGCGCATAGAGATTCCCATAGAACCAACAATCAAAAAGTGATAGTTAAGATAACTACCCAAATTGCGTCACTAAAGTGAACGTTTGCAACACTGCTGTCCGGTTAACTGAACCCATTGTTCACATAACTGCATGAATATAAGACGTTTCTTGGCGAATCGTTGTTTCCCTGGGCGCCGTTTCGCCGCTCCAAAGCTGCCGTGAAGATGCGCACGCTGCTGGATTTGCGTGGCGATACTCCAAGTTTCATCCATGTTTCCGACGGCGAGCCGCACGATGTCAACGTGCTCGACCTGCCGATTCCGGAGCCGGCGGCGATTTACGTGATGGATCGGGCCCACCTCGATTTCGAGCGGCTGTTCGGACTGCGCCAGGCGGGCGCGTTCTTCGTCACCCGCGCCAAATCGAACACCGATCCGCGTCGGGCCTATTCGGCGCCGGGCGACCGGACGCAGGGAATCGTCTGCGATCAGACGGTGACCTTGTCGGGTTTCTGCAGTCACAAGCATCACCCTCACCACTTGCGCCGCATTCGCTTCAAAGACCCCGACACACAGAAGACGCTGATCTTTCCGACCAATCTGTTCGGTCCGCCACCGACGACCATTTGCGAACTGTGCAAAGCCCGGCGGCGGGTCGAATTGTTTTTCAAATGGATCAAGCAGCACCTGCGCATCAAGAAGTTCCACGGCACCTCGGTGAATGCCGTGAAGTCGCAAATCCGGGTGGCGGCATCGGTATGCGTGCTTGTGGCCATCGTCAAAAAGCGCCTCGATCTGGATGTCTCGCTCTACACATTGCTACAGGTGTTTTCGGTCACCTTGTTCGAGAACATGCCGTTAAACAAAGGCTTTTTCGAAACCAAACACACATCCGAAAGGGGCATGAATCCCAACCAATTGAATTTATTCGAATATTAACCGGACAGTAGTG
>CAYGBY010000017.1:0-32165 GCA_964348115.1 uncultured Pseudomonadales bacterium | reverse complement strand
CCCGGCTTTCGGTTGGTGCGTGGCTGTTGGCGGGCTGGCATTCCAGTGCGGCCGGTGCCGGGCGCCAGCGCCCTGACCAGTTTGCTGAGCGTGTGCCCCATCCCCGCCGACCGGCTGTGCTTCGGCGGCTTCCTGCCGGCCAAGGGCGGGGCGCGTGCGCAAGCGCTGATGGAGTTGTGCGCCAGCCACAGGGCCACCCTGTTTCTGGAAGCCCCCCACCGCATCCGCAGCGCCCTTCAGGCCATCGCCGACGGGGCTGGGGACCGTCGCGTCTTCATCGGCCGTGAGATGACCAAGAAATTCGAAAGCTACTACTGCGGCGCGGCTGCCGAAGTGTTGGCCCAGTTGCAAGCCGAGAACGCCCTGCGCGGCGAATTCACCTGTCTGCTGGAAAGCCGACCCCCGCCCCCAAGGGAAGCCACCGCGACCCGGGACGCGGTGTTCCAGGCCTTGGCGGAGGAACTCCCGCCATCCCGCGCCGCCCGCCTGATGGCCCAGCTATTCGGCGGCGCCAAGGCGGATTACTACGCCAAGACCGATGCCCCGCAAGCCTAGGGAACCTCTGAACAAGTCGCGTTCGCCCAGCGCCCCGCTGTTTCCGGGCGGAGAGGGCGTCGCGGCCATGCGAAGGCGAGCCGCAGCGCAGCGGGATGTCCACAGCCCGACCGCCGCGGGGCGCCCTTCGGGAGGGCCTAAAGGGCGCGCTGGCCGTGTTGCGGCTCATTGTGTGGGGGCAAGCCACACGGCTTCGCCGCGCCTTGCCACCACGCCCTTTAGACTCCTCTGGGCTTCCGGGACTTGTTCAGAGGTTCCCTAAGCCGGGCGGAAAGGCGCCGCGCCCTCGCCGTTGACTTCATCTTTCCTCCGGCGCCACGGACAGGCCGCGCCAAGTCTCGGCGTTGATGTCCGCGGCTCGCCATTGACTTCATACTGCCGTTAGCGCATCCTCGCCTGGAGCTGGCTACGCAGCCGCCGGCGGCGGGGCGCAAGCCTCTGGTCGCGGGAGGAAAGTCCGGGCTCCATAGGACAGGGCGCCAGGTAACGCCTGGGAAGCGTGAGCTTACGGAAAGTGCAGCAGAGAGCAGACCGCCTCCGCCAAGTTGGGCTTTGCCCGCATGGCGGCGGTAAGGGTGAAAGGGTGCGGTAAGAGCGCACCGCACGGGTGGCAACACCTCGTGGCTAGGCAAACCCCGCTTGGAGCAAGGCCAAATAGGAACCCTAGGGTGTCGTCCGCACCGGGTTTGGGTAGGCTGCTTGAGGCCTTCGGTGACGAAGGCCCTAGATGAATGGCTGCGCATCCGCCAAGCCGCCCTCGGGTCGGCTTGGTTGGTGACAGAACCCGGCTTATCGGCCAGCTCGTTTCTTGCCGGACCGGCTGCAGAACCACCTGCAGCAGGGTCCGGCGTGGGCGGCGGTTCGATTCGAACTTTTTCGCAACGGAATGCGCGGGCCGAAGTTCAGGCTGAGCCAGCGCCTTAGCCCCACTTCCGCAACTCAGCGCCAATCCGAGCCCAAGTCACTACCGGCCAAACCGGCTCTTCGGTGCGTTTCTTCTTCCCCCCAACAAATTTTCAGTTGACACGGTCAATTTCCCGTAATACTGTCAAAAAGTGGGTGAAGGTGGGAGCAGGTGGAGATTTAGGGCATACTATGGCCGACCTTGTCAAGTTTCGTGGCTTTGCCAGCGCCACTTTGGACGCCAAGGGACGCATGGCGTTGCCTGCGCGGCATCGGGAGACTCTGATGGCCGCTTCCGATGGCCTGGTGACGGTCACCACCAGCCTGCACGAAACCTGCTTGGTGCTCTATCCACGTACAGTCTGGGAGCTGGTTCAAGACGCACTGGAAGCCTTGCCAAACATCCGCAGTGAGATTCGCTGGCTGCAGCGTGTGCTGATCGGCAATGCCACTGATCTGGCCTTGGACAGCGCCGGACGGCTGCTGCTGCCTGGGGAGTTGCGCAAGGATGCGCAGCTGCAGAAAAGGCTGTCCCTAGTGGGCATGGGAAAGAAGATTGAGATATGGGGTGAAGAGGCTTGGGAGAGTCACAAGCAGGAGGGTTGGAAAGGCAGCGGCAAGTTGCCCACGGAAGTGGCCGAACTGGAGGAACTCAGGGAGCTTTCTTTATGAAGGCGCTGCATGTTCCGGTCCTGCGGGGGGAAGCCGTTGGCCACCTTGCCTGCGGAAACTTGGCCGGCAACTTCGTGGACGCCACCTTCGGACGAGGCGGCCACAGCCGCTTGCTGCTGCAGCGCCTTGCGCCAAGGGCGCGCCTGTTGGCCCTGGACCAGGATGCGGCGGCCTATCAGTGCGCCCAAGCCTTGGCGGAGGCGGATGCGCGCGTTATCCCACGGCGCGGGCGTTTTGGCGACGTCGCCGACATCCTGGCCGAAGCGGACTTGGCCGAGGTGCAGGGCGCCCTGATGGACATAGGCTTGTCGTCTGATCAACTCGATGACCCGGAGCGTGGCTTCAGCTACCGCGGCGATGGCCCCTTGGACATGCGCATGGATCAGCGCCGCAAGACCACGGCGTCCGCATGGCTGAACGAAACACCGGCAGGGGATATCGCCCGGGTGCTGCGCCGCTTTGGGGAGGAGCCCAATGCCGGACGCATCAGCCGCGCCATCGCCGCCGCCAGACCACTGGCGACCACCCAACAACTGGTGCAGGCCATCGGCGCAGGGCAGGCAGGGCCCAGGTCAGGCAGGCATGGCGCCCGGCGCGTGTTTCAGGCCATCCGCATCTTCATCAATGATGAGCTGACCGAACTGCAGGCGGGCCTGGAGGGCCTGTTCAACGCCTTGGCTATTGGCGGGCGCTTGGCGGTCATCAGTTTTCATTCCTTGGAGGATCGCATCGTCAAGCGTTTCTTCAAGGTGTGCGCAACCCCCCCGCCGGCGCCCAGGCAGGTGCCCTTGCGGGCCTTGCAGCGTCAGGCCGCAGCCCGTGTCATCGCCGGCCCGGTGCGCCCCGGGGGCAACGAGCTGGCGCGCAACCCACGCGCCCGCAGCGCCGTGCTGCGGGTTCTGGAGCGCATCCGATGAAGGCGAAACGCCGACAGGCCCCGGCCAAGCCGCGCCGCGGCAAGAAGCGCGGCGGCAACCAGATGGCGCCCAATGCCCCCGCCCCGGCTAGGGCGGGGCAGTTATTGCTGGCGCTGGCGTTGCTGCTGGCCGTGGTCGCCTCCGGGCTCTTGCTGGTGCGCAGGGCGGATGAGGCGCGGCAACTGCACCGGCACTTGGAGGCGGCCCGCAAAGTCCAGGACCAGCTCCTTGTGGAGCACAGCCGCCTGCTGCTTGAGCGCGGCGCCCTGTCCGCCTACCACAATGTGGAGCGGGTGGCGGCGGCGGAGTTGGGCATGCGTTTCCCGGAGCGGGTGGAGCAGGTGGCGCCATGAAGGCGTGGCGGCATCATGCTGCGGTGTGGCTGTTCCTGGCCGCCTGCCTTGCTGGCGGCGGCCGTGTGGCCTATCTCATGCTGATGGAGCGGGAGTTCCTGCAGAACCAGGGCGACGTCCGCTCCGTGCGTGAGGAGGTCATCCCTTCCCATCGCGGGGTGATCTACGATCGCTATAGTCAACCCTTGGCCGTCAGCACCCCGGTGGTCGCCGTCTGGAGCGACCCCAGCCGACAGCGCTTGGCCAAGGCGGACATCGCTCGGCTGGCCCCGCTCCTGCAGCGGCGTCCGCAGGATATTGCTGAACAGTTGCAGGCCGCCCACGGCAAATCCTTCGCATACCTCAAGCGGCGTGTGCCCTGGAGCGTCGCCGAACGCATCCGCGCACTGCAGATCAAGGGCCTGCAATTCCGTGACGAATACCGCCGCTACTATCCGGCGGCCGAAGTGGCGGCCCATGTGGTGGGCGTCACAAATCTTGATGACGTGGGCATTGAGGGCGTGGAGCTTTCCTTCGACGGCGAACTGCGCGGACGCCACGGCGCCAAGGTGGTGCTCAAGGACCTGCTTGGCGCGCCCATCCGCGATCTCGAATACTTACGTGCCCCGCGCCTAGGCCGCGACCTTTCCTTGAGCATCGACTTGCGCCTGCAGTATTTCGCCTACCGGGAGCTCAAGGACGCCGTGCTCGGGCACGGAGCGGTCTCCGGCTCCTTGATCATTCTCGACGTCCGCACGGGGGAACTGCTGGCCTTGGTGAATGCCCCATCCTACAATCCAAATGGATCCCTCACCGGCGGCTTTGCCGACATGCGCAACCGGGCGGTGACGGACACCTACGAGCCGGGCTCCACCATCAAGCCCTTCGCCGCCTTGGCGGCCTTGGCTGGCGGGGCCTACCAGCCGGACACGCTGATCGACACCGCGCCCGGCTACTGGTTTGTGCGCGGCAAGCGCATTCAGGACGTGCGCAACTATGGCGAACTGACCTTGGCGGGCGTCGTGCATCGATCCAGCCAAGTGGGCATTTCCCGCGTCGCCCTTGCGTTGCCCGAGCGGGCGGTTTACGACACCCTGGTGCGCGCCGGGGCCGGGGATTTCGTGGGCAGCGGGCTGCCTGGGGAGTCCATGGGAGTGATGGACGATGCCGGCCTCAGCAACGCCATCGTGCGGGCCGCACTGGCTTACGGCTATGGCCTCAGCCTTTCTCCCCTGCAGTTGGCGCAAGCCTATCTGACCTTGGCCAACGACGGGGTGCGCCTGCCCATCACCATTCTCAAGCGCAGCAAGCCCCCACAGGGGAAGCGGGCTTTCGCCCCGGAGTTGACCCGTGCGCTGCTCGCCATAATGGAAGGCGTCACGGGCCCCGGCGGCACCGCGCCGGGGGCCCGGGTGCCGGGCTATCGGGTGGCGGGCAAAACCGGCACCAGCCGCGTCGTGGACGCGCAAGGCTATACGGACAAACGCCATGTGGCGCTGTTCGCCGGCATCGCACCCTTGCAGGCGCCACGCATCGTCATGGTGGTGGTGGTCAACGAACCCCGCGGCGTACAGGTGGGTGGCGGCGCCGTAGCTGGGCCCGTCTTCGCCAGGGTGGCGGCGCGCGCCCTGCGCCTATTGGGGGTTCCACCCCAATCGGCGCCCCTGTTGGCGGCGGTCGGCGGGGCGTCGGCATGAGCACGGCGCTGGCCAGCATGGGGCTGCCGGAACTGCTTGACGCACGCGATGCGCCGCCCATTGAGATCAGCGGGCTGTGCGAAGACTCCCGCAGCGCCGGCCCTGGGGATGCCTTCGTCGCCACCAAGGGCGCCGCTTTGGACGGCCATGACTACGCCGCCGCCGCCCTGCGGGGCGGGGCGGTCTGCGTCTTGGCGGAGCGCCCGCTGCCGCAACTGTGCGGGCCGGTGGTGCAGGTGCGGGACCTGCGCGCGCGCCGCGCCGCGCTGGCGGCCAAACTTTACGGCAACCCCAGTGCGCACATGGTTTGCGTGGGCGTCACCGGCACCAACGGCAAAACCACCATCGCCCATCAGGTTGCCTGTCTGGCCCAGGGGCTGGGTCTCGACGCCGGCTATTTGGGCACTCTGGGCTGGGGCGCAGTGGCCGCCTCGCCTGCCGAAAGCCCCGCCGCCAACCGCCCCTTGCTGAACCGCAGCGCAAGGGAAATGGGGATGGAGGGCCCGAGGCCGCGCAAAGGTCCGCAAGCGCCGCGGTTTGCGCCTTCCCGCTTGACCACGGAGGGCGCCATCGGCACCCAAAGACGCTTGGCCCGCCTACGCCGCCTGGGATGCACCTGGGCGGCGCTGGAGGTCAGCTCCCATGCGCTGGCGCAGCGGCGCGTGGACCGCGTGGCCTTCGATTTTGCCGTATTTTCCAATCTAACCAGGGATCACCTGGACTACCACGGCAGCTTCGCCGCTTACGCCGAAGCCAAAGGCCGCCTGTTCCAATTCGCCAGCTTGCGCTGCGCCGTCATCAACATCGATGACGCCTTCGGGCGGCGCCTCGCCGGCGGTCTGAAAGGCATGGAAGTGGTCACCTATGGCGGGTGCGGCGCAGACCTTCGCTGGACGCGGGTGGCGCATCGGCAGGGCGGCCTGTCCGGCCTGCTGCAAACGCCTTGGGGAAAGGTCGAGTTGTCTGCGTCCGTGTGCGGAGATTTTGGCTTGGCCAACTTGGCTGCGGCCATAGGGGTGCTTGGCGCCGCTGGCCAATCCTTGGACGCCATTGCTGCGGTCGTCGCCCATCTGCCGCCGGTGCCTGGCCGCATGGAGTTCGTTCGCCGCTGCGGGCGACCCAGCGTGGTGGTCGACTACGCCCACACGCCGGATGCGCTGGCCAAGGCGCTCAGCGCCCTGCGCCCGCACTGCCGGGGCAGACTGATCTGCGTGCTGGGCTGCGGCGGCGATCGCGATGCCGGCAAACGGCCCATCATGGCGCAGGCGGCGGTGGCGCTGGCGGATAGAGCCTGGTTCACCAGCGACAACCCGCGTTCCGAAGACCCGGCGGCCATCATCGCCGCCATGCTGGCTGGGTTGTCTGATGCGTCCAAAGTCACTGTGGAGGCTGACCGGGCAGCCGCCATCAGGGCGGCTATCGCGTACGCCGGCGCCGACGATTTGGTTGTGGGCGCGGGCAAGGGCCACGAGACGCATCAGGAGGCGCGCGGCGAAAAACGGCCGTTCAGCGACCGGTCCCTGGTGCGCCGGGTGCTGGCGGCGCACAAACGGGGGCGATGCTGATGGCGCTTTGGCTCACCGAATATTTGGCGCAGTTTGTCAGCGTCTTCTCGGTTTTTCAGTACCTGACCTTCCGCACCATGGTCAGCCTAGTCACCGCGCTGGCGTTCTCCCTGCTCATCGGCCCCTTCGTCATCAAGTGGCTGGACCGCTCCCAGATCGGCCAAAGCGTGCGCGACGACGGCCCGCGCAGCCATCTGCCGAAGGCCGGCACGCCCACCATGGGGGGCGCCCTTATCCTCATCGTCATCATCGCCACCACTCTGCTTTGGGGGGATCTCGGCAACCGCTACATCTGGACCCTGTTGCTGGTCATCTTGGCGTTCGGCGGCATCGGCTGGCTGGATGACTACCTCAAGGTGCGGCGCCGTGACAGCAAGGGGCTGCCCGCCCGCTGGAAGTTCGCTTGGCAGTCCGTTTTCGGGCTGGCCACCGCCCTGTTTCTTTACAGCAGTGCGGCAGGGCCCGCGGAAACGGCTCTGATAGTGCCTTTCTTCAAGAGCGTGGCCTTGCCCTTGGGCGTTGGTTTCGTGCTGGTGGCCTATCTGGTCATTGTCGGCATGAGCAACGCCGTCAACCTTACGGATGGCCTGGATGGGCTGGCCATCCTGCCCACGGTGATGGTCGCCGCGGGGTTGGGCCTCATCGCCTATCTGGTGGGCCATGTGGAATTCGCCACCTATCTGCAGATTCCCCATGTGCCCTTGGCGGGGGAGGTGGCGGTGTTCTGCGGCGCCCTCGTCGGCGCCGGCCTCGGCTTTCTATGGTTCAACGCCTATCCAGCTGAGGTGTTCATGGGCGACGTCGGCGCTCTCGCGTTAGGCGCCGCCCTGGCGGTGGTGGCGATCATTGTGCGTCATGAAATCGTGCTGTTCATCATGGGGGGACTATTCGTTCTGGAGGCGGCATCGGTGATCGTGCAGGTGTTCTCCTTCCGCCTGACCGGAAGGCGCATCTTCCGCATGGCGCCCATTCACCACCACTTCGAGCTCAAGGGCTGGCCGGAGCCTCGGGTCATCGTGCGCTTTTGGATCGTGACCCTGGTGCTGGTGATCATCGGCTTGTCCACGCTGAAGCTGAGGTAGGGGATGACGCAACGCACCCTCATCGTTGGCCTAGGCGTCACTGGACTCTCTTGCCTGCGCCATCTGGCCGGCACGGATGAACTGACCCTGTGGGATACGCGCAGCAATCCGCCCGGCCTGCAGGAGGCGGCGGCGGAACACCCCGAAGCGGCCTACCGCATGGGTGATGGGCAAGGCCCGCCGCTGCAGGGGTTCGACCGCATCGTGATGAGCCCGGGCGTCAGCATGCGCAGCCCCTTGGCGCAGCGCATCCAGTCCTGCGGGCGGCCGGTGCTGAGCGATATCGACCTCTTCTGCCGGGCGGTGGATGAACCCATCTTCGCCGTCACCGGCACCAACGGCAAGAGCACCGTAACCACACTGGCTGGCCACGCCCTAGGGCGGCTGAACCATCGTCCGGGCGTTGGCGGCAACCTTGGCGAAGCGGCCTTAGACGTCATCCGCCCTGACTGCGACTGCTACGTGCTGGAATTGTCAAGCTTCCAGCTTGAACGGATGCAAAGCTATCCTTACAAAGCCGCCACCGTGCTGAACATCAGCGCCGACCACCTAGACCACTACGCTGGCCTTGACGACTACATCAGCGCCAAGCAGCACATCTATCGCCGGGCGGAGCGCCTGGTCGCCAACCGAGAGGATCCGCGCACCCATCCCCTGCACCGCACGGCCGCGGAAGTCGTCACCTTCGGCAGGGACGCGCCCGCGCCTGGCCATTGGGGCATCCGCGTTCAGGGTGGTCGCCGCTGGTTGGCCTGGGGGCGTAAACGGCTGACGGACACCCGCCGGCTGTCCTTGGCTGGCGCCCACAATGAGGCCAACGCCCTAGCCGCCTTGGCGTTGATCCAAGGGGAGGAGAACGGCGGCATCCTGCCCGAACTGGGCGAGGCCCTGCTGGGCTACCGGGGTTTGGCGCATCGCTGCGAACTGCTGGGCGTCATCGGCGGCGTTGCCTACATCAATGACTCCAAGGCCACAAACCCCGGCGCCACCTTGGCCGCCTTGGCTAGCTTCGCCGGCGAGCCGGGCGCCACTGTGCTCATCGCCGGGGGGGTCGGCAAGGGGGCGAACTTCCATAGCCTAGGTCAGGCCATCGGCCAGTGCGCCCGCTGTCTGGTGGTGCTGGGACAGGATGGCGGGGCCATCGCGGAAGCGGTGGGCGGCCGTGTACCTGTGCTGCACGGCCGGTCCCTTGCCGATGCCGTGCGGCAGGCGGCCAAGGTGGCCAGACCAGGGGATCGGGTATTGCTGTCCCCGGCCTGCGCCAGCTTCGACTTGTTCACCAGCTTTCAGGCGCGCGGCGACGCCTTCCGCACCCTGGTTGAGGAGCTGCGCACGTGACGCGGCTGGATCTGCCCATGATGAGCTGTTGGGCGCTGCTGTTGGGGTTCGGCCTGGTGATGGTGGCCTCCGCCTCCGCAGCCCTTTCCGAAACCTACTTCAACCGCCACAGCCTGTACATGGTTCTGGCCATGCTCGCCTTCCTGGCCATGCTGGCCGTGCCCCTTCGGTATTGGCAGGCCCTGCATCTGCCTTTGCTGGCCGGCGCCCTGCTGTTGTGCATTGTGCTGCTGTTGCCTGGGGTGGCGGAGAAGGTGAACGGTGCGAGACGCTGGATCAACTCGGGCGGCTTTACAGTGCAGCCGGGGGAGATGGCCAAGGGGGCATTCCTGATCTATTGGGCCGGTTACTTGGCCCGCCACGACGAGGCGCTGCGCAAGGCCCGCCTGTCCCTATACCGCCCAAGCCAGTGGTTCAGGGCCCTGTTGCCCCTGTTGCGGCCCATTCTCTGGTTCGTCCTGTTGGCCGTATTGCTGGTGGCGCAGCCGGATCTGGGCACCGCGGCGGTGTTGGGGGTGGTGTTGGTCGCCTTGCTGTTTCTGGCCGGCGTGCGCTTGCGCTACTTCCTGGCGGCGCTGCTTGGCGGCGGTGGCTTGTTGGCCTTGGTTGCCTGGGCCCTGCCCCATGTGCGGCCGCGCCTGCTGAGCTTCATCAACCCCTGGGCGGATGCGCTGAACAGCGGCTATCAATTGGTGAACTCCCTCATCGCCTTCGGCCGCGGCGAGCTGTTTGGCTTGGGTCTTGGCGAGGGCATCCAGAAGCATTGGTATTTGCCGGATGCGCACAACGACTTCATCTACGCGGTGGTGGCGGAGGAGTTGGGGCTTCTCGGCGCCCTGATCCTGCTGGGCCTGCTGGCGGCTCTGGTGCTGCGCATCCTGCGCACGGCTCGGTTGGCTTCGCTCCGGGGCGCGATGTTCCCCAGCTATCTGTGCTACGGCGTCGGCTTGCTTTTGGGGGTGCAGAGCTTGGTGAACATCGGCGTTGCCACCGGCAGCCTGCCCACCAAGGGGCTGACCTTGCCCTTCGTCAGCTATGGGGGCAACAGCCTGATCCTGTGCGCGGCGCTGCTCGGCATGGTGGCGCGTACGCAATGGGAGCTGCAGGCCGATGACTAGCAGCAGCGTCGCCCAGTATGCGGAAGCCGCCGCCGTGCCGGGCATGGGGCGCGTTCGCCGCATCCACTTCGTGGGCATCGGCGGCGCCGGCATGTCCGGCATCGCGGAAGTGCTTTTGAACCAAGGCTACGAGATATCCGGGTCGGACTTGGCCGAATCCCAAGCCACCCGACGGTTGGCTCGGCTGGGCGCGAAGGTGCGCCTCGGCCATGCCGCCGGGCAAGTGGTGGGGGCGGACGTGTTGGTGCGCTCCAGCGCCGTTGGGGACGCCAACCCGGAGGTCGCCAGCGCCCATAAGCGCCGCATCCCGGTGGTGGCGCGGGCGGAGATGCTCGGCGAACTGATGCGCTACCGGCATGGCATCGCCATCGCCGGCACACACGGCAAGACCACCACCACCAGCCTGTTGACCGCCATCTATCAGGCGGCCGGGGAGGATCCCACGTTCGTCATCGGCGGCCTGCTGGAGAGCGTTGGCGCCCACGCTCGCCTTGGCGCCAGCCGCACCATCATAGTAGAGGCGGACGAATCCGATGCCTCCTTTCTGCACCTGCAGCCCATGGTGGCGGTGATCACCAACATAGACGCTGACCATATGGCCGCCTACGGCCACGACTTTGAGCGCCTGAAGGCCACCTTTGTGCAGTTCGTGCATCGCCTGCCCTTCTACGGCACCGCAGTGCTGTGCCTGGACGACCGGGCGCTGCGCGACCTGTTGCCGCAGGTGTCCCGGCCCATGGTCACTTACGGCTTCGCCAAGGATGCGGACTACCGCATCACCCACCTGCAGACGCAGGGACGCCGCTGGCGGTTCCGCGTCCATCGTCCGCAGGGGCGCCCGCCGTTGCCGATCAGTCTCGCCGCGGCGGGTCGGCACAATGTGCAGAACGCCTTGGCGTCCGTCGCGGTGGCTACCACAGAGGGCATAGGCGATGAAGCCCTGCAGCAGGGACTTGCCGGCTTCTCAGGCGTGGGTCGCCGCATGCAGATCTACGATGAGGTGGTCATCGGCGGCGCGCAGGTCACCTTGGTGGACGATTACGGCCACCATCCCACGGAGATCCGGGCGGTGTTGCAGGCGGCGCGGGCCATCTGGCCTGATCGACGCTTCCTGATGGTCTATCAGCCCCATCGCTTCAGCCGCACCCGGGATCTCTATGACGACTTCGTGCGGGTCCTGGCGGAGGTGGACCAACTGGTTCTGGCGGAGGTTTACCCAGCTGGCGAGACGCCTGTGCCGGGTGCGGACGGACGCGCCCTTTGCCGGGGCATCCGCAGCCTCGGCAGGACCAATCCGGTGTTCGCCACCGGGCCGGATGAGGCCTTCGAGCTGCTCGCCCACATGGCGCGGGACAACGACGTGCTGCTGGTGCAGGGCGCCGGCAACATAGGGGAGCTGTCCAGGCGATTGCGGGGTCTGGCTGCGCAGCAGCGCGCGGGAGGCGCAGATGCTGTCTAAGGCGGCCGGCATCTTCACTGTTGTGGCGCTGCTCGCCGCCGCCCTTTGGGGCTATTTCCTGCTTGACAAACCGGTGCGGGTGGTGGAGGTGCTCGGGGAACTTGCCCCTGAAGAGGCGCAGCAAGTGCGCCGCCGCATCGCTGAAAGCGCCCCCATGCGCTTGCTGTCCACGGATCTCGATGTCTTGCGGGAACGGGTGTTGGCCCTGTCCTGGCCACGCCGGGTGAGCCTAAGGCGCATCTGGCCGGACAAACTGTCCGTCTTCATCGAGCGCGAGACGGTAGTGGTCCGCTGGGGGGACGACGCCTATCTTTCCGACACCGGCACGGTGGTCCATAGTCCGGACAAGCCTGGGGCGGTTCCGCATCTCCATTGCGCCTTGGCCAGCCCCAAGGAGGCGCTGGCCACCTACCGGCACTTGCAAGGCATCGCCAGCCAGGAGGGGCTGACCATCACTGCGCTCGAGGAAAACGCCTTGGGCGACTGGCGCCTGACTTTCGCCAATGGTGCGCAGGCGGTCCTGGGCGCCGCCAGCCTGCACGACCGGATGCATCGGGCGTTGAAGGTGCATCGCCATCTTGCTGAACGCGGCCGGGCTAGGGTGGTTTATCTGGACTTACGCTACCCCAACGGCGCCGCAGTGCGCATGGCGGGTGATTCGGCCGCAACGCATCTGCTGGCGGACAGCAGTGCAGGGTGGTGAGGATGCGGGGCGGCAAGGGCGCTGCGGAAGCTGAGGATGCGCGCACGATCGTGGGGCTGGACATCGGCACCAGCAAGGTGGCGGCCATCATTGGCGAGGTGGCCGCGGACAACAGCCTTGAGATCAAGGGCCTGGGCATCCATCCTTCTCGGGGCATGCGCCGGGGCGTGGTGGTGAACATCGAATCCACCGTGCAGTCCATTCAGCGGGCGGTGGAGGAGGCCGAGTTCATGGCCGGCTGCGGCATCGGCGGCGTCTATGCCGGCATCGCCGGCAGCCACGTGACCAGCACCAACTCCCATGGGGTCGTATCCGTGCCCGATGGGGAGGTGCTGGCGGAAGACGTGGACCGGGTCATAGATGCCGCCAAGGCCTTGGTGATCCCCTCGGATCAGCGCCTGCTGCACGTATTGCCCCAAGAATACATCATCGACCGTCAGGGTGGCGTGCGGGAGCCTTTGGGCATGTCCGGCGTGCGCCTGGAGGCCAAGGTCCACTTGGTCAGTTGCGCCGCCAATGCCCTGCTGAATATCGAGAAGTGCATCGAGCGCTGCGGACTGCAGGTGAATGGCGTGATCCTTGAGCAGCTCGCCTCAAGCTACTCCGCGCTCTCGGATGATGAACGGGAGCTGGGCGTGTGCCTGGTGGACATCGGCGGCGGCACTTCCGACATCGCCGTGTTCAGCAAGGGCGCCATCCGCCATACCGCGGTGATTCCCATCGCTGGCGATCAGATCACTAACGACATCGCCATGGCCCTGCGTACGCCCACCCGGAATGCGGAGGAAATCAAGATCAAATACGCCTGCGCCCTTTCCCAGCTGGCCCGCCCGGAGGAGAAGATCAAGGTGCCGGGCGCAGGGGACCGTCCGCCGCGGGAACTTTCCCGGCAGATACTCGCGGCGGTGGTCGAGCCCCGCTACGAAGAGCTTTTTGGCCTTATCCGCGATGAACTGCGACGCAGCGGTTTTGAGCAGCTTATCCCCGCAGGCATCGTCCTTACCGGCGGCACCTCCAAGATGGAGGGGGTGGTCGAGCTCGCTGAGGAGGTCTTCCACTTGCCCGTGAGCTTGGGTGCGCCGAGAGCGGTGCAGGGCGTAAAGGACATGGTGCGCAACCCCATTCATTCCACGGGCGTTGGGCTAATGCTGTTCGGCATGGGCCAGGAGCAGCAGGCGACCAGCCGCCCGCGGCCCGTGCGCGGTTGGCGCAAGAAGCTGAAGCGTTGGATTAGTGAAAACCTATGACCAGGAGTTGGAGCAAATGACTGAACAGGACATTAAGGGAGCCCCCGCAAATGGGCCATCGCAGCAACCGGCTGTAGTACAGCCAGCAACAGGAGAAAGTGAGATGTTTGTAGCGGAGACAGTGGAGGTTCAGCCGGCGGTGATCAAGGTGGTCGGCGTTGGCGGCGGCGGCTGCAACGCCGTTCAGCACATGCTGAACAAGCGGTTGAGCGGCGTCGACTTCATCGGAATCAACACCGATGTGCAGGCGCTGAGCACCCTTAAACTGGAAAAGAAACTGGCCATCGGCGGTTCCATCACCGGAGGCTTGGGCGCTGGCGCCAAACCCGAAGTGGGCCGGCAGGCCGCCTTGGAGGATGCTGAGCGCATCGGGGAACATCTGGAGGGCGCCCACATGGTGTTCGTCGCCGCCGGCATGGGCGGCGGCACCGGCACCGGCGCTGCGCCGGAGGTGGCGCGGTTGGCCCGGGAGAAGGGCATCCTCACGGTGGCTGTGGTGACCCGCCCCTTTGAGCTTGAGAACCGCGATGCGGTGGCGGAGGAGGGCTTGGCCCGCCTGCGGGAAGTCACCGATTCCCTCATCGTCATCGCCAACGACAAGCTGCGCGCCATGAATGGCGGGGACATGATGTTGTTGGACGCCTTCGCCAGTGCGGATGATGTGCTGCTGGGCGCGGTGGAGGGCATTGCCGATCTGGTGCTCAAGCCGGGCATCATGAACGTGGACTTCGCCGATGTGCGCACTGTGATGACGGAGATGGGCTCCGCCATGATGGGCACTGGTTCGGCCACGGGCGAGAGCCGCGCCCGGCAGGCCACCAAGGCGGCCATTGACTGCCCGCTGCTGGACGGCGTAGAGATCCGCGACGCTGGGGCCTTCTTGGTCAACATCACCTCAAGCGCCATCACGATGGCGGAGTTCGAGGATGTGCTGAGCATGGTGCGCGAACGCGCCTCGGAACATGCCAACATCATTCGCGGCTGGGTGCTCGATGACGACATAGCCGACACCCTTAAAGTGACCATAGTGGCCACAGGACTCGGCCGGTCTACGGACGTGCAGCAGCCGCCCGTGCGGCCCGTGGAGAGCGTCCGCAACCCGATCTCCTACGACCAGCCGCCCAATTTCCCGGAACTTGAGGCGCCCACTTGGGAGCGCATGAGCAAGGCCCGGCAGGCGCGTGCCGCCGCCTCGGGCGCTGCGCCGGCCATGGACCGGGAGTTTGAGTTGCTGGACGTGCCGGGGTTCCTGCAGCGGCAGGCGGACTGACTGGCCGGGCTGGGCGCGCCCGGAGGCCGCCGCCGTCGCCCTTGGGGCTGTCGACCGGATCAGCGCGATCGGGACTTGTTCAGAGGTTCCCTAGTGTGCTGTCCCGCAGGCAAGTGTGATCATTCGTGGCCCTTTTGGCCCCCGGCCGCGTTGCCGCCCGCTCATGTGGCGCCGGCCACACCGCACCCGCTCCGCCTTGCCCGGAGAAAAAAGCGGCTCCCGGCAGGGCCAACCCAGATAGTGTTAACAGGCCCTAGTCCGGTGAGACTTTTGCGTGGATCTTTTCTATGTGGCTGAAGTGCGGCAGGTCGCGCAGCTTCTGGGCAAGTTCCGGGCTCAATAGACGCAAGCGGGTGGCCACTGCGCTGTTCATGCACACGACGATCAGGGCCCTGCCGCGCACATCCATGACTTGGCAGTCGTTGCTTAGGTTCTGCGGCAGGATGGCGCGCAACTCCGCGGTCCAAATGGCCTGATCGGCGGACTGGCGCAGCAGGCGCTGCAGGCTGCCGCGGCGGCCGCCGCGTTCCTGCAGCAGGCTGCCTATGCGCTTGCTTGGGGTGATCAGCCTGCTCCCTGTCGGCGGCGCGGCGAACCTTCCCCATTGGCGCCGCAGCGCATTCTCCGGACGGGGGCGCAGGCCGGCAGGCCCCCGCCATGCCACGCTGGAGCCAACCTGGCGGCCCAAGCATCGGGCGCCCCTGTGCGTTTTGGGTTGGCCATGACGGGAATGCTAAGACAACCGATCGCTGGGCGCAACGGGCGATATTTTGCTAGTATCCGCAGCCGATTCACCGCTCTTTGCGGCGGCCCCGCGTTGCCCATGATGACACTGCTATGGTAGCCAAGCTGATCCGCGCCGCATTCGGCACCAAAAACAGCCGCGAACTCAAGCGGATGCGTCGTCTGGTGGATGCCGTCAACGCTTTGGAGGCGAAGTTTTCGGCGCTTTCCGACGCGGAGCTGAAAAGCGCTTCCGACGCCCTGCGGGGGCGGGCCGGCGACGGCGAGGCGCTGGACGCGCTGCTGCCGGAGGCCTTCGCCGCGGTGCGCGAAGCGGCCCGGCGCAGCAAGCAGATGCGCCACTTCGATGTGCAGATCATCGGCGGCGTCGCCCTGCACGAGGGCCGCATTGCGGAGATGCGCACAGGCGAAGGCAAGACCCTGGTGGCCACCTTGGCCGCCTACCTGAATGCGCTGGCCGGCAAAGGCGTCCACATCGTCACGGTCAATGACTACTTGGCCCGCCGGGACGCCGCCTGGATGGGACCCATCTATCAGGCATTGGGGCTGAATGTGGGCGTCATTCAATCCGGCCAGGATGCCCAGGACAAGCGCAATGCCTATCTGGCGGACATCACCTACGGCACCAATAACGAGTTCGGCTTCGACTATCTGCGCGACAACATGGCCTTTTCCCTGCAGGATAAGTTCCAGCGGGATCTGCACTACGCCATTGTCGACGAAGTGGACTCCATCCTCATCGATGAAGCGCGCACCCCCCTGATCATCTCCGGTCCAGCGGAACAGACCACCGCCCTCTACCAGCAGATGAACAAGCTGGCGCCCAGGCTCAAGCGGGAGGTGCCCGGAGAGGGGCCGGACGCGCCCCCCAAGGTGGTGGGGGATTTCACTCTCGATGAAAAGAACCGCCAAGTGGAGCTGACCGAACGCGGCCATGCCCGGGTGGAGGAGCAACTGGAGAGGATGGGCCTGCTGGCCACGGACCACAGCCTGTACGACGTAAGCAACCTGGCGTTGCTGCACCATGTGCATGCGGCGCTTAAGGCCCATGCGCTGTTCAGGCGGGATGTCCACTACATGGTGGCCGACGGCGGCATCGTCATCGTCGATGAGCATACCGGGCGGGCCATGCCCGGGCGGCGCTGGTCCGAGGGCATCCATCAGGCCGTTGAGGCCAAAGAGGGGGTGCGCATCCAGAACGAAAGCCAAACCCTGGCCTCCACCACCTTCCAGAACTACTTCCGCCTGTACGACAAGCTGGCCGGCATGACCGGCACGGCAGATACCGAAGCCTTCGAGTTTCGCCAGATCTACGGGCTGGACGTGGTGGTCATTCCCACGCACAAGCCGATGATTCGTGAGGACCACAACGATCTGGTGTACTTCACTGTCGATGAGAAGTACGACGCCATAGTCGCGGACATCAGCGACTGCATGGAGCGCCGCCAGCCGGTGCTGGTGGGCACCACCTCCATCGAATCCTCAGAGCGGCTGTCCACAGCGCTGCATGGGCGCAAGATCGCCCACAATGTGCTGAACGCAAAGCAGCACGAACGGGAGGCGGACATCGTGGCCCAGGCTGGGGCGCCAGGGGCCGTGACCATCGCCACCAACATGGCCGGGCGCGGCACCGACATTGTGCTGGGCGGCAACTGGGAGGCGGAGATTGCCAAGCTGGAGGCGCCCGCGGAAGCGGCGGCGGCCAGCATCAAGGCGGACTGGCAGCGCCGCCACGATCAGGTGATCGGCGCCGGCGGCCTGCACATCATCGGCACGGAGCGCCATGAAAGCCGCCGCATAGACAACCAGTTGCGGGGCCGTTCCGGGCGCCAGGGGGACCCTGGCTCGTCGCGCTTTTTCCTGTCCATGGAAGACAACCTGATGCGCATCTTCGCCTCCAGCCGAGTGCGCGGCATCATGCAGTCCCTGGGGTTGGAGAAGGGCGAAGCCATCGAGCACCGCATGGTCAACAACGCCATCGAGAAGGCGCAGCGCAAGGTGGAGGGGCACAACTTCGACATCCGCAAGAACCTGCTGGAGTTCGATGATGTGGCCAACGATCAGCGTCAGGTCATCTACCAGCAGCGCCGGGACCTGATGGCTTCGGAAGACGTATCCGAAACCGTCAAGGACATCCGCGAAGAGGTGGTGTTTGATTTGGTCAGTGAGTACGTGCCGCCCCAGAGCCTTGAGGAGCAGTGGGACTTGCCGGGTCTCGAGGAGGCCCTGCGCAGGGAGTTCGGCAGCACCCAGCCGGTGCGCGCTTGGCTGCAGGAGGATGATGAGCTTGCCGAGGAGGGGCTGCGCGCCAAAATCCTGAGCCAGCTGGAGGCGGAGTACGCCAAAAAGGAACAGGACTGGTATGGGCATGGCGTCGACATGCGGTTGATCGAGAAGCAGATCATGCTGCAGATGCTGGACCAGCGGTGGAAGGAGCATCTGGCCAGCATGGACTACCTGCGCCAGAGCATCCATCTGCGCGCCTACGCCCAGAAGCAGCCCAAGCAGGAATACAAGCGCGAGTCTTTCGAGCTGTTTCAGGCACTGTTGGGCAACATCAAGCACGATGTGGTGAAGCTGCTGTCCCGGGTGCAGATGGAAACCCCCAGCGCGGTGGAGCAGGCCGAGCGCCGTCGCCGCGAGGAGGCGGCCAAGCAGTTGCGCTACTCCCATGCGGAGACCTCCGGCTCCGGCGCCGCGAAGGCGCAAGCCAAGCCCAAGCCTGAGGCTCCCGCCAAGCCCGCTCCCTTCGTGCGCGGCCAGCCCAAGGTCGGCCGCAATGAGCCCTGCCCCTGCGGTTCAGGCCGCAAATACAAGCAATGCCACGGCAAGGCCGCTTAGCCCGCCTATTGCGCCCAGCTGCTTGATGATTCGCCGAACATCTTTGCTGGTCAGCGCGTTGGCCGCCATTCCTGGGGGCTGCCGCGGGCGCCAGCCGCCTTCCTTGTCGGGATGGTGCGCAATGGTTGCGGCGCGGACTGGTCGGCGGCGGCCTTCTTTGCCGGGATTCCGCGCGATGGTCGCGGCATGATGGAACTGAGCCTTTGCATCCTGGCCAGGGCGCCTTCCTTGCCGGGATGCCGCACGATGGTTGCGGCCCTTGGACGGCCAGCGACCAGACTGCCGCCGCGAACGCCTTCCTTGTCGGGACGCCGTGCAATGGTTGCGGCAGGGTCCCAGCATGGCCGTTAACTTGCCGCCCTTGGGGGAGTTGGCCGCGGTGCCGGGCGTGCGGCTGGGCGTGGCATGCGCCGGCATCAAGCAACGCAGCCGGGACGATCTGGCCCTGATCGAATTGAGTGAGGGCGCCGCCGTGGCCGGGTTGTTCACGCAGAACAGCTTTCGCGCGCCGCCGGTTGTTCTGGCGGAGAAGCGCATCGGCCGCGGCCGTCCCCGCCTGCTGCTGATCAACAGCGGCAACGCCAACGCAGCCACCGGCGCACCGGGCTTTCAGGATGCCGAAGCGCTATGCCGCCACGCCGCCGAATGCTGCGGGCTGAATCAGGAGCAGGTGCTGCCTTTCTCCACCGGCGTCATCGGAGAACGCTTGCCCAAGGCCGCCATGGGCGTCGCCATCGAGCAGGCCGCCCAGGCGTTGACCCCCCACGGCTGGGCCAAGGCCGCGTACGCCATCCTCACCACGGACACCGGCCCGAAGGCGGTCAGCGCACAAGTCCGTGTGGCCGGCGCCCCCGTCACCATCACCGGCATCGCCAAGGGCGCGGGCATGATCAAGCCCAACATGGCCACCATGCTGGCGTTTGTGTGCTGTGACGCCAAGGTGGATCGAGCAGCCCTGCAGCAGCTTGCCCAGGTGGTGGGGGAGGGCAGCTTCAACCGCATCACCGTGGACGGGGACACCTCCACCAACGACGCATTCGTGCTGTGCGCCACAGGCCAGGCCGACCAGGCGCGGATCACCAGCACGGCCGGTGCGGGATTCGCGGCGCTGTGCGCCGGGGTGGGCCGGGTTGCCGCACAGCTTGCGGAGCGCATCGTGCGTGACGCCGAAGGTGCCACCAAGTTCATCCGGGTGCAGGTCGCCGGGGGCGTTGATGATGGGGAATGCCTGAGGGTGGCTTACGCTTTGGCGGAGTCGCCCTTGGTGAAGACGGCTTTGTTCGCCGGCGACCCGAACTGGGGCCGCTTCTGCATGGCCATTGGCCGCGCCGGCGTTGCCGGGCTGGATCCGGCAGGGGTGTCCCTGGATTTGGACGCTGTGCCTGTGGCCCGCCGCGGCTTGGTGGCGCAAGGCTATGATGAGGCCGCCGCCGCGGCGGTGATGGCGCAGCCGGAGTTCGCCATCCGTGTGGACCTAGGCCGGGGCGCCAGTGAGCAGACCATTCTGACCAGCGATCTCTCCTACGACTACGTGCGCATCAACGCCGAATACCGAACCTAGTGTGCTGTCCCGCAAGTAAGTGGGTTTTAGTCGCTAGGTCGTTGCGGCTCCCGGCGAGGCGCGACGACGCTGTGCGGCAGGCGCCACACAAGGAGGAGCAAGGCGGCCGGGGGCCGAAGGGGCCACGAACAATCACGCTTACTTGCGGGACAGTACACTAGGTACGTACTTGCCCGCAGCCCGGCGGCAGGGCTTTGCCACGCTGAGTGGAGCCAAGTGATTGTTGCTTTCGCAGAATCCAACCCCGCTCACCCCCGTAACATAATTGGCGTGGGAAAGTCCTGGCCCGGTTGCACCTGCCGTTTTCTCGTGCACTCCGGTGGTGTATGCTCGTGCGCAGGGGCAAAAACTTCGAAACGAGGTAATGCCTTCACCGTCCAGTCCCAAGCGTAGCGTATGCTGGTGTGCAGGGGCAGCAAGGCATGGCGGCCTGTCCAAGTCCATGCGTTGGGCGCGGCATTGTGCATTCCTGGCCGCAGCAGCCGCCATTTCGATGGCGAACTGCGCCGTGCATGCCCCGGCCTTGGCGTCATCGCGCCGCAAAGGGGAGAACTGCCGGTGCTAAGGGAAGACGCGCGGGCGAAGGTGTGTTTGCTATGAAAGTCGAACGGTTTGTTGACCCCTATCTGAAGCGGCCTTGGGGAGAGTTGGGCGCCCGCGCCCTGTCGGGGGGCAGACGGGTGTCCGTCACCTTGGGCTATCCGGCGGCTGGTTTGGCGCAGCAGCTTAGCGAGCGTCTGGCGGCCTTCCTGGGCGCGGAGCGCATAGATCTGGACTTGCGCTTCAAGGCCCCGGCCGGGCGCGGTTTCGGCCAGGTGGCGCACATCATCGCCGTGGCCTCCGGCAAGGGCGGGGTGGGGAAGTCCACCACGGCGGTGAACTTGGCTTTGGCCTTGGCCCGGGAGGGCGCCGCGGTGGGGCTGCTCGATGCGGACATATACGGACCCAGCCAGGGCATGATGCTGGGCGTGGCCCAGGGCAGGCGCCCGCAAATCAAGGACGGGAAGCTCTTCGTGCCGGTCAAGGCGTGGGGCCTGAAGGCCATGTCCATGAGCTTTCTGGTGGATGGCAACACCCCCATGGTGTGGCGTGGCCCCATGGCCACCGGCGCCCTGCAGCAGCTCCTCGCGCAGACGGATTGGGGGGTGCTGGACTACCTGGTGGTGGACATGCCGCCCGGCACCGGAGACATCCAGCTTACCCTTTCACAGAAGGCGCCGGTGAGCGGCGCGGTCATCGTCACCACGCCCCAGGACATAGCCCTGCTGGACGCTCGCAAGGGCATTGAGATGTTCCGCAAGGTGGACATTCCGGTGCTGGGCGTGGTGGAGAACATGAGCTACTTCATCTGTCCCGAATGCGGCGCCCACAGCGAGGTGTTCAGCGGCGGCGGCGGGCAACGGGTGGCGCAGGAGTTCGCGACCCCCCTGCTGGGCGCCCTGCCGCTGTCCATGGACATCCGCGAGCAGGCGGATGGCGGCAGGCCCACCGTGGCGGCCGACCCGGACGGCCCGGTGGCCGGCATCTATCGGGACATCGCCCGGCACGCGGCGGCTGGCATCTGGGGGTTGGGCTTGGCCGCCGCGCCCGCCATCAGCATGGCCGAGGACTGATGAGCATCAAGTCCGACCGCTGGATTCGGCGCATGGCTAGGCAGGGCATGATCGAACCCTTCGAGCCGGCCCAGGTCAGCTGCGGGCGGCACGGCAAGGTGATCTCCTACGGCGCCTCCAGCTATGGCTATGACGTGCGCTGCGGCGGCAGCTTCAAGGTGTTCACCAACATCCACTCCGCCACGGTGGATCCCAAGGCCTTTGACGCCCGCAGTTTCGTGGACATACAAGGAGATTGCTGCGTCATCCCGCCCAATTCCTTCGCCTTGGCCTCCACCATCGAATACTTCCGCATCCCCGCGGACGTGCTGACGGTGTGCCTGGGCAAATCCACCTACGCGCGCTGCGGAATCATCGTCAACGTCACGCCGTTGGAGCCGGAGTGGGAGGGCAACGTCACCCTGGAGTTCTCCAACACCACCACCCTGCCAGCCAAGATCTACGCCAACGAAGGCGCAGCGCAGATGTTGTTCTTCCAGTCGGATGAGCGCTGCGAGGTGTCCTACAAGGACCGCAAGGGCAAGTACCAAGGCCAACGCGGCGTCACCTTGCCGCGGCCTTAGTCCGTCTTTGCCAAATTCAGCAGCTTAACCCGTTGATGTAAAAGAGCTTATCAAAATCGTTGGTGACCTTCGGCCAGGGTTCGGTGCGGGCGGCGTGACCGCACTCTGATTGGCCGGGCTGCCCAAATTCCTCGGCGCGTAGCAGCAGCAACTCCCGCTAACGCTCCGATGCTCAGTTTCGCGGCTCGATTTCGCGGGGATTCGGTCGATTTGAGCATCCAATTATGGCGATTTCATGGACACATCGAGCTTAGCGGGAGTTGCTGGGCACGTAGAGGTTAACTTGACAATACCTTCCGGCTGGTGCACTTTCCAATCATTGCCGTCGGTGAACGCGGGGCGGGGCTGGCTGCGGAGGGTCATGATCGCGCAGTCATGGCGGAGCCGTTGCGCTTGACATTAAGGAAGTTGCTCCATGGCCGAATTTGAAGGAGTGAGACACGATGTTCCTGAGCGGTAGGTGCTTGGAAAGTGCAAGAGATGCGGTACTCGACGTTTGCCGAAGGTACCTAGATCTTGCGGGCGATGCCGAGGATGGCGTCAACAAGGAATGGCTTGTTGGCAAGCTGAAGGCTGTGGAGGATAGGCGGTTCGTGCTGCTGGTGGCTGGGGAAACCGGCGCGGGAAAGTCTACGCTCATCAATGCGTTGGTGGGTCAAAGGGTTTTGCCGACGCATGTCCTGCAAGGTTCACGGGAAGTCATCGAGATTCGACACGGGGGGAGGAAGCACGTGGAGGTGACCTACGCCGATGGCCGCAAGGAAGTGAATGAGGACGACCCTGAGGCGTTCCTGCACGGGATCGCCGCCGTCGACGAGCGTTACCGCCAGATCCCCACCACGCTTCTTGATGAGATGTTGGTTGATGGTTGGCGCCCGGAAGGCCCCATCGACTTCGGGCGGCTGGAGAAGGAGAGTGGATGCGACCTTGACGAAGAAGATAGAGATCTCGTTGATAAGTACATGAGAACCCGTGCCGCCAAGGACATCCCGAAAAGAATATCCTTCGGGCTGCCGCTTAACGATGCATATGAAGATGTGCATCTTGTCGACAGCCCAGGCGTGAATTCAACCGGAGGCATAGGGCGCGCCGCCCAAGAGTACATGGACTACAAGGCCGACGCGATAGTCTTTGTCCAATCCATTGAAGGGCCGGTTGGAGACAGCGCGTTCCGCGAATTTGTCGCTGGCGTAGCGCCGAACTTTGGAGAATCAATGCGATGCTTGGCGTTAACCAATAGCGCAGGCAAATCACCGGCGGAAATTCGCAATAAGCTGAGCGAGTACAGGAAACAATTCGACAATTGGTTCGCTGATAAACGAGTGCAGACTGTGGACTTGCTACTCAAGATCATGTCGAGGGAGATCGCGAAGTACGAGTCCCTAGATGCACTGATGCAGCACTACAAACAGGAGGAAAAGGCTCAGCCCGACGATCCTACGCCACACGACCAACGCATGTTGCTCAAGACTCTTGAGTTCAATAGCGCAAGTGATGTCCGCTCCGTGCAGTCAGAACTTGAGCGCAGGTCGAATTTCCAACAGCTGGAGGTCGTCCTGCAGCAGATATCGAAGCGAGGACCGCAGGAGCAGCTTGTGGGATTGCTTGAGAAGGCAGGGCATGGGTACAGCAACCAGAAGGCCGCGCTGGACGACAACATCCGTGCTCTCGAGGCCAAGAGGAAGGATCCGCAAGTATTCGAGGGTGAAATCGCCAAGACCCAGAGCCAATATGAAAAGATCGAAGATAGGATGCACGTGTTCAATGAGCGGGTTCTGAACCAGTTCACCGGAGACCAGCCGGAGTACAAACGTGATCTGGAGCGGCTATGTGAAACTACGGTATCGGGTCTAAAAAGCGCAAAGTACCTTGACGGCGCACAGAAGATTCTTGCTGATTTTGCTGAAGAATGCAGTGCCTTCGCTGACACACAGGAAAAAGCAATCAAGGATTACTGCGACGAGGCAATCGCCGGCCTAGATTTAGCGTATGATAGGGGACCTTCTATTTCCGTCCCGCGTCCGGATTTTGAGAGCGTAATTAGAGAGGCAAGGGAGCAGCCGTACGTAGTAGGCGGCGAAATAGGGTTTCTACCTAAAGAAACTGCAATATCCGGCTTGTGGCCTTGGGTGGAACATATGTTTTCTAGCACACCCGAAGAAATTCACGCCAAGCAAAAGGGATTTTTGGTCGAGCGGGCCATGTCGAATATAGATGATTACTCGGACAAGCTTTCTGATTCCATAACCGATTTTACGCAGGCAACTGCGGTGACGATCGAAGCTTTGTTTGTTAGGGCGCTGGACGAAAGGCGTGCGACTCTCGATGCAAGCAAAGCGAAACTAGAGGACAACCAAGAGGTGGACCGCAGGTTGGCGATGGAGAGAGACAAACTAAAAAAAGTAAGAGAAGAACTTTATCGAGTGGCGGAGTTGCGGGAGGAACTAGTTTGAAAGGTCCTTGGCATGAGCGCATCCGCTTCCATGTGCAAGCGGAGTTCTCCGATATGCAAGCCAAATTGTCTGGCGTGGTGGATGGTTCGCGCGTAACTCTGGCGCGAAAGCGATTGGTTGCCGAGTTGAACGCTTTCCACGAACTAGGCATACGGGCAAAGAACGAAAAGAAATTTGAGGGTCCAAGCGTCGATTCGTTCGCCCCTTACTTCGTCTGGCGGCTGCTGACCGGCGGCATTCCGGCTGCGGTGGCGGCTATTGGCGGGAGCCGAACCTGGGAGTGGCTGAAGATTATCGAAGGTTATTTCGTCAAATCGTTCGAAGACTTTCGCAATAGTCAGGATAATCAGGGTATTCAGGACGGGATATGCCGAATATAGAAAAAGTAGAGCCCAACCTCGAGGCGGCGTGGGACGCGCTCCGACCGTTCTCCAGCGAATCGCCCCCCGCTGCTATACGAGATTGGTTTCTTGACGGAACTGCCACTGTGGGGTTGCTGCGACGCTTCTACCTCTTCCGGGTCGCTTCGATCACGATGTCGAGCCAATTCGAAGACATCAGGGACTTTTTTTCCGATCGCTTCCGTCGTGTGCTGTCTGTGGCATACCGTGCTGGATGGACGGTGGCGACGTTGGCCGTTGGCTCGAATTCGGGGACCAAGCTATTTCTGGGATTCCTGGCGGATGCCCCCAGGGACGGTGAACGGGAAGCGTTCGAACGCACCTTGAAAGGATTGCTTCCCGGAATGGAGTGCTGGTTCGAGGAATCCCTCTCCGCAGATGACCTGGTGCGGGGAAAGGCTCATGGAGGACTCGTTGCAGGTGTTCCAGCACTTCCTGAGGAGGGCCAAAGCCATCGTTTTCAGTTGGCGGCAATTCTGCGTGCGATGCACGGGCAGGAATACAGCTTGCTGGTGGTGTCACGCCCGGTTATGCGCGGCGCTCTTGTTGATGGATTGAAAGCGCTTTCGGGGATTCGTGATCAATCTCACGTGCAGGCGAAAAGCACAGTTCAGAAAGGGGTTGGCGGATCGAAGTCGAGCCATGAAAGCGAGTCTTTGACGATAGGAAGCTCGAAGTCGTCCACCATATCAACTTCCAAAGGGTTCTCGTTTGGTCCCTATAGCAGTAGTGAGCAAGAATCAACGACGATTCAGGAGTCGCGGAGCGAAACTATATCCCGCGGCGTCAGTCGCGAGCGGAATTGGAGTTCAGGACTGTCGCAGGAGGAGCAGAACAGCCTAGCCCTCGAATTGGAGCAGATGGCGGAGCACCATTCCGAGAGGCTCATGAAGGGGTTGAACGTCGGGGCTTGGGAGAGCGCGATTACCTTTGGCGCCAAGGACGAAATAGGCAGGGATACTTTGGTGGGGATGCTCTGTGGTGAGTTGTCCAGTCCTTCACAGTATGGCTTGCCGACGGACACAATAACGGCTCCCCTTGACGACGATCGGCCCGTGCTGCTGCCGAAGTCATTCAGCCTGGACGAGTCGTTTCCGCCCCATATGGCGATGTGTCTCACCAGCGAGGAGCTGGCGTTGGTCGCTGCGCTTCCGGCTGAAGCTGTGCCCGGCTACGACATCCGTGAAATGCCGCCGTTGACTCTCGATTCCACAAATGGTCGGAAGCCTGTTGACGGCCAGGGAAAAGCACTGGGTGCCGTCTGCGACCATGGACATCCGCTTGCAGGTGTTGAGGTGCAGGTGGGGCCGGAGGATTTGTCGAAGCATCTCTTCGTGTGTGGCTTGACGGGTAGTGGCAAGACCACGACCATGATGGAAATTCTCGCGGCTGCACATGCGGTCGCCGATACGCCTTTTCTGGTAGTAGAGTCGGCGAAGCGGGAGTATCGCAGCCTTTTGGGCAGACCGGAGTTGCGAGACCGTGTTCGAGTGTTCACGCCTGGCGACGCATCCATCGCACCTTTGAAAATGAACCCCTTCTTCATTCAGCCCGGTGTGCGTGTCGGGGAGCATGTCGATTTTCTGAAGGCGATCTTCAACGCCAGCTTCTCTCTCTACGGTCCCATGCCGCATATCGTTGAACAATGCCTGTACAACGTCTACAGGAGGCGGGAGTGGGATTTCGGGCGGGGAACCCACCCCCGGCTGCATCTTTCCGATGGACAGCCAGACCCATCCGTTTACCAATGGGCCGAGTCAAGGCACTTTTTTCCGACGATGTTGGATCTCAGGAACGAAATCGATCACTACGTTCGCAACGAGTTGGGATACCGCGGAGAGGTCAGCCACAACATACGAACCGCCATCATCACACGCTTGGAAAGCCTGTCGGTCGGCGGGAAGGGGCAGTTGCTGGATTCGCGAAGCGCCTACGACATTGGACAGTTGCTTTCACAGCCAACAGTATTGGAATTGGAGGCGCTTACGGATGACGACGACAAGGCTTTCTTCGTTGGACTGCTGCTGACGTTCATCAGCGAGTACAGGCGCGTTCATGACCCAGCACTAGCCCCGTTCAAAGAGCGCACGGATGATCACCTGAAGCACATCCTCGTCATCGAGGAGGCACATCGCTTGCTGAAGAACGTGGCTCAGGAACGGACAAGCGAGCAAATGGGCAACCCACGGGGGAAGGCGGTTGAGTTTTTTTCCGACGTGATTTCAGAGATGCGTTCGTTCGGGCAATGTGTGGCTGTGGTGGAGCAAATTCCATCCAAGCTAGTGCCGGACGTCATAAAGAACACCAGCATGAAGATCGTGCACCGCTTGGTTTCGCGAGACGATCAGGCGCTGCTCGCGTCGGCTCTCGGGCTGGAGGAAAGCGAAGCGCTGTACCTGGCTTCAATGCGGGAAGGACATGCGCTCTTCGCAAGGGAGGGGATGCAGCGGCCTGTGGAACTCAAGGTGAATCGTACAGCCCGTGCGCTGCGCGTCAGCAACAACCGTGTTCGAAACAGAATGTCGAGCTATGGCGGGCAGGATGATCGGGAGGGGTTGGCCCTTCGGCGAGCAGTTGGCAGGAAGGCCGGCGACTTGGGCATCCGCCTCTTGTGTACGATGGCTTGCGGTGAGGCGAAAGCTTTTCCCGATTACGGTGAGGAAGCCGTGTGTGCGGCAAGGCGGATTCTCAAGCAAAAGCGGGAGATGCTGCCGGATGCGTCATTGCGGCAGTCTCTTGTCGCCGAAATCACCGAAAAGTTGGCATTGGGCGTATTCCAGCTCGCAGGCGCCAATTTCGAGGGCGTGATGGCGTTGATCGATGCATCCCTCCAAGGTGATCAGGCAGCGGGACCGCTACTGCTGCACAGGCTTGCTGCAGGCTGGGAAGCCGAGGACGCCGAAAAGGGCGCCTTGCGTCACGTCCGAAGGCTTGTAGTTGGTAAATTTAGACGCTTGAGGACTAAGGCAAAACGCGTCAATTTCGATGTGGCATCCGTAGTCCAAAACTACTTCCTGCCGCCTTGGTCTACTAAGTTGGGGTCGAAGATTCTCCCTGATGTGGAGGAGCGATTGAAGAGGGAAGGATGGCAATTGTAGAGATAGTCGCAACAACGATTCGCGCAGCTGAGGTGGTGGAGCGCACAACGGAGGCGGTGGAGCGCATAGCGGAGGCGGTGGAGAAGGCCAAGGAGGCCGCCAGAGCCGTGGCTGAGATTTCGGATGTGCTCGAGGGTGCTTTGGACGATGAGACGCTAGCCGATGTAAATCGCGCGGTCGAGGTATTGGAGAAGGTCGCGGAGGCCGTCAGAGCCGTACCTGAGATTTCGCACGGGCTGGAGGGTGACCTAGGCGATGAGACGCTGGCCGAGGAGTTTTCGGATGTGCTCGAGGGTGCCCTGGGCGACGAGACGCTGGCCGAGATGGACGATGGCCAAGCGGTCAGTGCGGGCATCGACGGGCAGCTGGAGACCATAGAGACCGATTCATTGGAGTCGCTGGAGGAGCGAAACGAGGTGCGCCAAGGCTGGCATGAAGAGTCGGCCGAAGGCCAACTTGGGACTGAATCCGTAGAGGCGCCAGAGTCGTCGCAACTTAGCCAGAGCCGCGAGGATGGCGGACGGCGGCATGCCGAGGGGGTTCATCAGTTGGAGAAGGATTTCCCACAAGATAAAGGTTACGAGGTTCAACGCGAGCGCTATCTTCGGGACGAAAACGAGCAAACGTGAAGGATCCCGAAGCGGGCGAGGGAACGAGGGCGCAGCGCAGATGTTGTTCCTCCAGTCGGATGAGCGTTGCGAGGCGTCCTACAAGGGTCGCAAGGGCAAATACCAAGGCCAACACGGCGTCACCTTGCCACGGCCTTAGCCCATCTCTGCAAATTCTTGGGTTTTGGGGTCGGATTTGGCGGCGGCTTGACGCCGAGGCCACCACGGCCCATCGCACAGGCCGAGACCGACTGGAGCGAATGAGGCGCTGTGGCGCACCTACACCATGCTTGCCGATCACGTAGGCAAGGCGAAGTGGCCGGAGCCGGGGCAGCGGGCGGTCCTGGATGCGTTGGGCATCGAATCGTCGGCTGGCGGCACGAGGAAGATGAATGTCTGAAAGCGGGGGACGCCCGGCTGTGCCGCGCTTGTACTGCCATAGGCGGACTTTGCAGCCTAACCCATTAATATGGAAGGGAATTGTAGTGATCAGTTGACGAACCACGACATGTAGTGGTTATGCGCCCTTCGGGACTCAGCATGTAGTGGTGCGCCAACCGTTCTACGTAAGGCCCATATGAAAGAGCTTGTCAAAATCGTTGGTGAACTTGGGCCAAGGTTCGGCGCGGGCGGCGTGACCGCCCTCTGATTGGTTGGGCTGCCCAAATTCCTCGGCGCGTAGAGGTTAACTTGACAGTATCTTCCGACTGTTGCAAGTTCCGATTCAGTGCCGTCGGCGAACGCGGGGCGGGGCTGGCTGCAGAGGTTGATGATAGCGCAATCATGCCGGAGTGGCTGCGCTTGACATTAAGGAAGTTGGTCCATATCCGAATTTGAAGGAGCGAGACGCTATGTTCCTGAGCGGTGGGCACCTGGAAAGTGCAAGGGATGCGGTACTCGACGTTTGCCGAAGGTACCTCGATCTTGCCGGCGATGTCGAGGATGGCGTCAACAGGGAATGGCTTGTTGGCAAGCTGAAGGCTGTGGAGGAGAGGAGGTTCGTGCTGCTGGTGGCTGGGGAAGCCGGCGCGGGAAAGTCGACGTTCATCAATGCGTTGGTGGGCCAAAGGGTTTTGCCGACGCATGTCCTGCAAGGTTCACGGGAAGTCATCGAGATTCGACGCTCAGGGAGGAAGCATGTGGAGGTGACCTACGCCGATGGCCGCAAGGAAGTGAATGAGGACGACCCCGAAGCGTTCCTGCACAGGATCGCCGCTGTCGACAAGCGTTACCGCCAGATCCCCACCAGGCTTCTCGATGAGATGTTGGTTGATGGTTGGCGCCCGGAAGATCCCATCGACTTCGGGCGGCTGGAGAAGGAGAGTGGATGCGGCCTTGACAAAGAAGATAGAGATCTCGCTGAGGCGTACATGAGGAACCGCGCTGCCAAAGACATCTCGAAGCGCATATCCTTCGGGTTGCCGCTTAGCGACGCGTATGAAAATGTTCATCTTGTCGACAGTCCAGGCGTGAATTCAACCGCAGGCCTAGGGCGCGCCGCCCGAGAGTACCTACGCTACAAGGCCGATGCGATAGTCTTTGTCCAATCCATTGAAGGGCCGGTTGGGGACAGCGCGTTCCGCGAATTTGTTGCTGGCGCAGCGGCGAACTTCGGAAAATCAATGCTATGCCTGGCGTTAACCAACAGTGCAGGCAAATCACCGGCGGAAATTGGCAACAAGCTGGGCGAGTACAGGAAACAATTCGACAATTGGTTCTATGAGGAACGAATATTGACCGTGGACTCGCTACTCAAGATCATGTCGAAGGAGATCGCGGAATACGAGTCTCTAGATGCACTGATGCAGCACTACCAGCAGGAAGAAAAGGCCCGACCCGAGGATCCTACGCCACACGACCAACGCATGCTGCTCAGGAGTCTTGAGTTCAACAACGCACACGATGTCCGCTCCGTGCAGTCAGAGCTTGAGCGAAGGTCGAATTTCCACCAACTGGAAGCCGTGCTGCAGGAGATATCGAAGCGAGGGCCGCAAGAGCAGCTTGCGGGGTTGCTTGAAACGGCAAGACATGGGTACAGCAACCAGAAGGCCTTGTTGGAGGACAGCATCCGTGTTCTCGAGGTCAAGCGGAAGGATCCGCAAATATTTGCGGGCGAAATCGCGAAGATCCAGAGCCAATATAGAGCGATCGAAAGTAGTATGCATGCGTTCAGCGAGCGCCTTCTGAACCAATTTACGGGAAACCGTCAGGAGTATCGACCTGATCTGGAGCGACTATGTGAAACTACGGTATCGGATCTAAAAAGCGCAGAGTACCTTGACGAAGCACTCAAGATTCTTGCTGATTTTGCTGAAGAATGCAGTGCTTTTGCGGACACACAGGAAACTGCGATCAGGAATTGGTACATAGAAGCAATCTACGGCCTGGATTTGGAGTACTTGGAGTACGAGATGAAACAACACTATATTTGCGTCCCCCGTCCAGATTTTGAGAGCATAACCAGAGAGGCGAATAATTGGGTGCAGAGGGAGAGGAGCTTCGACTGGGGGTCAGGAGTGGTGAAGCCGCTGAGAGATCAGTGGTGGTGGCTTCTCGATGAAAAGAGGGGTGAGCACTTCGATCTTCTGTACGATCTGGTCAAGCAGGCCATGTCACAGATAGATGAATACTCGGACAGGTTTTCTGATTCCATAACCGGTTTTGGGAAGGCAATCACGGAGACGATCGAAGCTTCGTTTGCTAAGGCGCTGGACGAAATGCGCACTACTCTCGACGCGAGCAAAGCGAATCTCCACGCGAGCAAAGCGAAACTAGAGGACAACCAGGAAGCGGGCCGCAGGTTGGCGATGGAGAGAGACAAACGAAAGAAGGTGGAAGAAGAACTTGATCGAGTGGAGGAGTTGCTGGGGGAATTAATTTGAAGGGTTCTTGGCGTGAGTGCATTCGCTCCCATGTGCAGTGGGAGTTCGACAATACGCAAGCCAAATTGTCTGGCGTAGTCGGTGGTTCGGGCGTCATCCTGACGCGAAGGCGATTGGTGGCCGAGTTGAACGCTTTCCCGGGGGCGTTTCCGCTGCGGTGGTGGCTATTGGCGGGAGCCGAACCTTGGAGTGGCTGAAGATTATCGAAGGTAATTTTGTCAAATCGTTCCAAGACTTTCGCGATAGTCAGGGTATTCAGGGCTGGACATGCCGAACATGGAAAACGTAGAGCCCAACCTCGAGGCGGCGTGGGATGCGGTTCGAAGATTCTCCCTGATGTTGCGGAGCGATTGAAGAGGGTTGGATGGCAATTCAAGTAATCGCGAAAGAAATGGTTAGCGCAGTACCGCGGCCTTGAGGAACGCTTGAACGATTCCCGGAAGCCCAGAGGGGTCGAAGAGCGTGATGTTCGCGCTGGCGGCAACCCCCTAACCCGGATGTTGCATGAGTTGTCGACTTTTCGAGAGTCAGGCGGGTTTCGTC
>CAYGBY010000016.1:0-33920 GCA_964348115.1 uncultured Pseudomonadales bacterium | reverse complement strand
GGCCATTCCCGGCGGGCCGCGCCTTGCCACAGGCCCCGTGCGGCACGCTGAAATGCAAGAAACTTATGGGATAGAACACTAGGAAACCTCTGAGCAAGTTCCGGAAACCCGGAGGAGCCTAGAGGGCGTGATGGCAAGGTGTGGCAAAGCCGTGTGGCCGGCCCCACACAATGAGCTGCAGCACCGTAAGCACCCTTCAGGCCCTCCCGAAGGCGCCTCGCGGCGTACGGGCTATGGAATCCCCGCGGCGCTGGGCGAATGCGGCTTGTTCAGAAGTTTCCCAGGCCCCATATCGCAGCAAGGGCCCTGATGATAGAGGGCGCGTCCAGCGCGGTTTGAACTTGCGGCAAGCTCCCGGGTTGCGGCCAACTTGCTGAGAAGGAAAACCATCGGCGACTCATCAAGGGGCTTGGCGCCATGTGCGAGGTGGGGCTTTGCTCTGCGCCGCCCTTTCGGCAATCAGCGCGGGCCGATGCGGAACAGCCAGACGTCTTGGGGCTGATCTGTCGGATCCCGTTCCGCAAGCTGTGGGTATTTGGCGATGATGGAAGGGGCGATCTCTTCGAAGGGCAGGCCCTCGATGCGTTCCGCTTTGGCGAGGTGGATGTTTTCGCCGATTTTGATGCGGATGCGGGGGTCCTCCACTACGTAAGCCGTCCAATCTTTGCTGCCGCCGTCAGCCGCCGGAATGAACAGGTCGCCTTGGTGGACGAAGCATAGGGTGGTTACGGAGTGCGGGGCGTCGGGACGGGTCTCCACAGCCACAGTGGCGTGGGCGTCGCAAACGGACCAGTCAGGCGGGTATGGTTGTTCCGCGCCGGACAGGCGCTTGCCGGCGATCATGTAGATGGGGTCCGTGCGCAGCAGGTAAAGGACCGCCAGCACCGCGAACAAACCGCCCAGAATCAAAGCGGCGCCTTTCAGAAATTTCATGTCAGCCTCCTTGGTTGAATACGGCCATTGCCTGCACGGGGTCCACGCGGTTGCCGTTGAGGCTGACGGACCAATGCAGGTGGGCGCCGGTGACGCGGCCGGTGGTGCCCACTTGGCCGATGACTTGGCCGCGCCGCACTTCCTCGCCCTCCTGCACCGCGATGGCGTGCAGGTGGCAGTACATGGTCACCAAGCCTTGCCCATGGTCCAGGAACACCGTGTTGCCGTTGAAGTATAGCGCATCGGCGAGGGTCACCAGGGCGGGCGCGGGCGCATGTACGGGGGTGCCCGTAACGGCGGCCAAGTCCAGCCCGGAGTGGGGGTTTCTGGGCTGGCCGTTGAGCACCCTGCGGTGGCCGAAGACGCTGGACACGACGCCCGCCACGGGCTGGTTGAAGGGGGACAGGCGCAGCGGCCGCTGGGTGAAGCGCCGATACTGCGCCAACTGGCGCTCGGTTTCCTTACGGATGCGCAGCAGATCTTCCTCCGTGGGGTTGACCATGCGTTCGTTGGCGATGGTGAGGTGCTCTTCCGGATAGGTCTTGGCCGCCACCGTGAAACCGTGCGCGGTTGCGCCGTCGGGGCCGTGCAGGCGCAATTCGTAGTCGCCGGGGTCGGTGTTGATGTGGATGCCCACCAGTGCCCGGCCCTGATGGATGAGCACAGGACGATGTTGGTAGGTTATGGACTCGACGTCTGGCGGCACGGCAAAGACGTAGATGCCGCCGGGCGTGGCGCTGTTCGCCGTTTGGCGAACGTTGTCCGGGCTGGCCCCCGCCGTCTCTGTTTGGGCGGCTAGGGTCTGGCAGGCGACCGCTGCCAAGAGGATTGTGGCCGCCGCTGGAAGTCGCGTCATTGGGGCTTGTCCGTTTGCGTTGTTGGGCGTGGGGAGGCTTGGCGTTGTCCGGCCGGGGGCGTTTCCCCGCTGGGGGCTGCTTCGGGCGCGCCAGCGAAAGGGCTGCTTGTGAGGGGTTGCCCCTGTTCGCTTTCCTGCGTTTTCCCGGTCAGGTGCTCGCGCCACTTGTTGGGCAGTGGTTGCCGGCCTTGGGAGGTGGCCTCGATTAGGCCGTCGTGGAAATTCACTTCGACCCGGTCCCCCGGTCTGACCTGTTCGGCCCTTGTCAGGGGGCTGCCAGCGCGGGTGACGAATGCGTATCCACGCGCCAAGGCGCTGAACGGGCCGGCCGCCTGCAAGGTGCGGGCTAAGGCGCGGACGCCTTCCGCTTCCTGTTGCAGCTTGGTGGCCATCAGGCGGCGGGCCTGCAGCAGCAGTTCATCCACCTGGGCGGCCTGGGCCGCAATGCGCTGCCTTGGGTGTAGTTGACGCATCCGTCGCCGCAGGCCGTCCCATTGGCTGTGGGCGTCCTTTAGCTGGCGCGCCCAGCCGCGCTGCAGCCGTTCATCGAGGTCATCGGCCCGCTGCATGAGCTGTTGCAAGCGTTGCTGCGGGTTGATCAGCCGGGCGCGCAGGCTGGTGAACTGGTGCTTGCACATTTGCAGGCGAAGGGTTGCGGCGCGAGTTAGGCGCTGCCGCTCTGCGGCGAGCTGCGCCGCCAGAGCCGCGCCGTCCGGGGTGATCAACTCTGCCGCCGCCGAGGGCGTGGGCGCCCGCAGGTCGGCCACGAAGTCCGCAATTGTGAAGTCCGTTTCATGGCCGATGGCGGATACGATGGGAACCGGGCAGGCGGCGATGGCTCTGGCGGTTTCCTCGGCATTGAACGGAGCGAAATCCTCCAGGCTGCCGCCGCCCCGGGTCAGCAGCGCCACATCTGGCGCCAAGCCCGGCGGCTGAGCCCCAATGCGGGCTAGGGCAGCGAGGATCTGGGCGGTTGCTTCGGCGCCCTGCACAGCCGTTGGCAGCACCGTCACCCGCATTAGTGGAAAGCGGCGGGCCACCACGCTCAATACATCCCGCAGGGCGGCGCCCGAGGCGGAGGAAACCACCGCCAGATGGCGGGGATAGGCGGGCAGGGACCGCTTGCGCTGGGCTGCGAACAGGCCCTCCGCGGCCAGGCGCTCCTTCAGCGCCTCAAAAGCGGCCCGCAGGGCGCCTTCGCCGGCTGGCGCCATGTGCTCCACGATCACCTGGAACTCTCCGCGGCCCTCGTAGAGGCTGACGCGCCCGCGCAGCAGCACTTCGGCGCCGTCCACTGGCTGCATTCGACACAGGCGGTTGCGGTTGACGAACATGGCGCAGCGCACCTGCGCTTGGTCATCCTTCAGGGTGAAGTACCAATGCCCAGATCTCGGCCGGCGGTAGTTGGAGAGCTCCCCGCGTATCCAGACAAATTCGAAGTGATTTTCCAACAGCCGCCTCGTGCGCTGGTTCAGGGCGCTGACCGTCAGAATGAGAGGCTCCGGCATGGTCATTGAGTTTAGCGCAAAAGACAGCGCCCACATGGATGTGGGAAGGCCCGTCAGTGCAAAACTCGGCAATGCATCGGTTTGACGTTCCCAGCCAAAGCCACCGCCGCCCCAGGCCCAATGGCGCTATGCCGCCCGACAGGATGAGGCCCTGTGCGCGATCATCGCGCCGGATTTGGCCTTTGTACGCGAGGGGTGGGGCCGTCGCGCTCCGCAAACCCGCCTGTTGATGGGCCGTGGCCGCAGAGCACAAAGGGCTCGGCTTGCCCCGAACAACTAAACCGAAGGAACTCCCGCTGACCTTAGCCCGTTCTTGGCGGTTTGGCCTGGCTTCCGCAGCGCAGCGCCCTGGCCCGGCGCATTGCATTCTCCAGGCAGGGAGGCAATCCAATCGGAGACCACGGCCAGACCTTGTTGATGCACTAGGGTGCGTCCGAGCTCCGGCATTCGGGCGGCAGGGTCGGTGGTGGCCATGCGGAACGCCAAAATGGAGCGGTCCGGGGCGCCTGGCGTGATGGAGTGGCTGCGCCCGCCTGTGCCTTGGCCGGCGGCTATGGGCGGTTTGCACAGGCCCAGGCGGCGCAGGGAGGGGGCGTCCTGGTGCAGCCACAAACCTGTGGTGTTCGCCGGGCCTAGCGGGTTGTGGCAGTGGCCGCAGTTGGCGTCCAGATAGGAGCGGGCCAGATGCCCTAGGTGGTCCGCTTGGGCGCCCAGCACCTTCCGTTCAGTCCAGTTGGCGTTTTGCGCCCAGTGGGAAGGGGGCGGCGCTGCGTCCAGCCAGCCGCGCCGCCGCCAAGCCTCGATCTGGTTTTCCGGACCGTTCCCGTAGCCCCTGTTCAATTGCCGGGTGGTGGTGCCGATGGGCAGCACCTCGGTGCCGGCTTCGCCGGTGGCGTGGCAGCGGGCGCATTCGCTGCGGCTGGGCACAATGTAGTGCGTCTTCCGCAGGTTGCCGTCTTGGGCCAGCTGCAGTGGGATAAGACCGCCGGTGATGTTCAGCCAGGCCTCGTCGCCGCGCCATTGGTAGGCAAGTGCGTCCCAGCCCTGTTCGTGGCGCACGAGCAACCGCGTCTCCATCAGTTGGGTCCGCGCAAGGTCCAGCTTCTCCAGGTCGCCATCCCAGCCCTCCCGCGCTTGCGCCAAGCCGTCTGTCAGCGGGTAGAAGAACGTCTTGGAGATCAGGGCGCCCGGGGGAAATGTGTAGGCTGCGTTATCGGCATATTGGGCGCGGGCGCCGGCTGGCATCCAGACTGTGCGCAGTTTGAGGGCGTAGTCGGAGAACAGGGGTGTGTTCACGTCATAGGGAACGACGCCCCTGCCCAGCACCAGACGGTCCCCGTGCCGCAGGATCAAGCCCCAGTCAGACAGGCGCTGCGGATATTCGTCCGCCGCGAAGCTGCGTACTTCAGGTGTTGGGGCGCAGGCGCTTGCCAAGGCCAACGCCAAGGGAAGGGCGCCTGCTGCAATGCTGCGCAGCACGCGAGGCCCTCTCCTGGCCCGCGCCGCCAGGGGTGGCATCGGCGCCCCGGCTAATGCCCAGCCAGCGCTACAGGGGCGAGCCGAGGGTGGGCGCAGGCGTGTTGGGCCATGTCCACCATCGGATTGGCGTAGTCGTTGGGCCCATCGATGTTCAGCAACTCCGCCGGCGCGTTGTCCACGCAGATGGCGTGTTCCGGATTGGCGCGCTCGGGGTGGACCACGCCGTCCCAGACGATGTCCGGCAAGCGGCCTTCCGGTCCGTACAGCGCCGTGCGCACGGCAGACAGCGCCTCGTGGTCGGGGGCGTCGCCGCCGCCGCTGAAGGCGTTGCCTTGGATCAGGATGGTTTCCGGATAGGGGTCGAAGTGCTCCCAAACTTCCCCCTCGGGCGAATAGCTGGCGCTGAAATAGCTTGAGATCAGCACGTTGGCGGTTTGGTTGTTGCTGATCTCGTTGTCGAACACCTCCACCCGGTCGTTGGCGTTGATCAGAATGCCGGTGCCCGCCGGCACGCCGGCCACCGCCGTTCCAGGGGCGCCGAAGTTGGCTGTGTTGTTGTTCAGCACCTCGTTGTTGAAGACTCGGGTGCTGTGGCCGGGTGCGGGCAGGTCCGGCATGTTGAACACCAGGATGCCGCCGGTGTTGTTGGCGGCGATGTTGTTGAACACGTCCGCGCCGACGGTGTTCTCGATCTCGATGCCGGCCACGTTGTGCTCCGCGCGGCTGTTCTTGACGATGACGTTGCGGGATTGGCCCACATAGATGCCGGCATCCGAAGCGCCGATGGCCACGGAAGCCTCCACCAGGGTGTTTTCCGTCTGCACCGGGTAGATGCCGTAGGCGCCGTTGTCGGTGTTTGGTCCGCCGGTCCACTCGGTGCGCACCCCACGCACGATGATGTTGCGTCCACCTAGGATTTTCAGGGCGTCGCCAACGGTGTCCTCGATGGCCAGATTCTCAATTGTGAAGTCATTGCCGGTGACATGCAGGCCCTCGGCGCCGGCAATCTGGTCCTTGAAGCTCAATATGGACTTGTCCGCCCCGGCCCCGCGGATGGTCACCCCGTCCGTTCTGAGGGTCAAGCTGCGTTGGAAGTGAAAGGTGCCTTCCGGCACTTCTATTACCTCGCCTGGCGCGACTGTCTCCAGCGCCAGCCGAAAGCTGTCCGCAAAGTTGTCCCCTGCGGCCGGCGTCTCTTGCCTTTGCCCGCAGGCGGCCGGCAACAAAATAGCGATCACTACATGCAGCATGGGGAATGACTTGATGCGCATGACGACTCTCCAATAAACCATCTGAAACTACATTAGAGCGGGCTGGCGCACAAGTGGCGTGAAATTTGGGGGTTGTGCAGCAATATCCGCAGAGAGGTCACCAGCGCCAGCCGTCGGAACGCGGTCGCTGATCAAGGCGGCATCGAGTGTTCAGCTCTTTCCTGACCGCCATGATTCGCCTTAAAATTCAACCAGTTAGGACTGTGGCATGTATGCAGTCAGGGAAGTCAACAGCTTCGCGGATTCCGCTGCACAATCCCCAAAAATTTGTATCAAAGCAATTCAGAAATGTCCCCTTTGAGGCGATTTTCTGGGCTCCGCCGTTCCGGCGCGGTCTCAGCCGGCGACCGCCTCCGCTTGGGGCTTGAAGCCGCGGCGCCAGGGATGGTCCAGCGCCGGCTTCCAGTTCCGGCGAGACCGCTGCTCCGCCTTCGCCCGGTCCACGCGCAGCCCTAGCGGGCGAAAGGCCGTCAGGGCGCTGAGACCTCCCGGCCCTGCTGCCAAAGGCGTTTGATCTGCAAGTTGTCGTCGAAAGCCACTAGGTCCGCATCAAAGCCTTGGGCGATTGCGCCCTTGCGGCCGGCAAGGCCCAAGAAGGCTGCAGGATAGGCGCTGGCCATGCGGCAGGCCTCCGCCAAGGTAATGCCCAGGTGGTCCCGGCTCAGCCGCACGGCGCTGGCCATGTCCAGGCAGGCGCCCGCCAAATTGCCCGCCGCGCCGATGCAGCGGCCCTCTTGGCAGTTCACCCGCTGCCCGCCCAATTGAAACCCGCTTTTGGCGCCGCCCACCGGCGGCATGGCGTCGGTCACTAGGAAGCACTTGCCCCGCGGCTTGGCCCGCAGGGCAATCCGCAGCGCCGGCCAGTGCACGTGGTGGCCGTCGGCGATCATGCCCAGATGGCACTGCTGATCGTCCAAGGCGGCGCCCACAGCGCCGGGGGCCCGGCTTGCCAGGGGCGACATAGCGTTATAGGTGTGGGTAAACCCTGATGCGCCCGCCGCCAAAGCGGCCTTGGCCGCCTCGTAGGTGGCGTTGGTGTGGCCGAGGCTGACGATGACGCCGTTCGCCGTCAGTTGCCGAATGCAGGCCGGATCCGCCCGCTCCGGCGCAAGTGTCACTAGGGTTATGCCCTTCTGCAGGGAACAGACGATCTGCATGAGCGCCTTGTCCATCGGCCGAAACTTGGCGCTGTCATGCACGCCTTTGCGCTGCTCCGCTAGGGCCGGCCCTTCCAAGTGGATGCCCAGCACCCCCGGCATGTGCGCGGCGATGGCCTGCTCCACGGCGCGCATTGCGGCGCGCAAAACGGCGTCTTCGGTCGTCACCAGGGTGGGCAGCATGGCGGTGGTGCCGAACCTTCTGTGGGCGTGCAGCATGCGCTCGATGCAGGCGATGCTGGGATCGTCATTGAACAGACAGTCGCCGCCGCCATTGACCTGCGCATCGATGAAGCCGGGGGCCAGCCGCAGGCCCTTGAGGTCTAGGGTTGTGTCGGCGCAGCCGTCCCAGCAGCTATCCAGGACGACCTGAACAATTCTGCCTGCCCGCAGAATTAGCGTGTGGCCGCGGGCGAACCGGTCGCCTAGCAGCACAAGCCCGTTGGTCAGGGCAATGGTCGTCATGGGGCGGCCGTTCCGCAGAGGAGGACTTCCCATGATGAGGATCCGGGGGCAGTCTGCGCAGGCTGGGCGTTCGCAATCGCTTGGTGAAGGCCCCCCGAAGGCCCGCATCCGGGGCCGTCCCCAAATTGGCTGAAGTTGGCGGCCGGCGCTGTTCTTTGCGCGAGATCGATCATGGCGTCCTTGGTGAGCCGCCTGTTGCGTTCATGCCGCATTGTTTGGCCTGGGGCGCAGACTCCTCGGTCGCTTAAGACTGGCGCCCAAGCTAACCCCTTCCTTGCGGGCGCACAAATGATCTGCATGTGAAGAACCAGTCTCCATCGGCTATGAAAAGCGCCTTGCCTCGGCGCCTGGGCGGTTCAACGTTGCGCCAGGGCCAGCAGCAGGCGCCGCCAGTCGAAGGCCGGTCCGGGATCCGTCTTGCGGCCAGGGGCCACTTCCAAGTGGCCGACTATGGCTTCCGGGGAGAGTCGCGGATAGTGGGCCAGCAGGGTTTGGACCAGGGGGATGAGTTTCTTGTACTGCGCGTCGGCGTAGGGCAGGGTATCGACGCCCTCCAGTTCCAGGCCGATGGCGTAGTCATTGCAGTTGGGCCGGCCTCGCCAGATGGATTGGCCGGCGTGCCAAGTGCGCTTGTCGAAGGGCGCGTACTGGGTGCAGAGACCTTGGCGGTCTATCAGAATGTGGCTGGAGACGCGCAGGCCCGCCAAGTCAGCCAGGGGGCCGGCTGGGTCAGGGCGCAGTTGGTTGGTGAACAGACGATCGATCAAGCCTCCCCCGAACTCGCCCGGCGGCAAGGAGATGCCGTGCAGGACGATGAGGCTGATGTCCTGCCGATCTGGCCTGTCATTGCAGTTGGGCGAGGGCAATCGCTTGGCCTCGCTCAGCCAATGTTCAGAATCTATGCGCACGGTAGAATCATCGCCCCAAAGGAGCGCGATCATCAACCACCTTGGCGGAACAATGGAAAACGGCCTGCGGGCGAGCATCGCCGCCAACGTCCAGGCGGCCTTGGCTGAGGACGTTGGCCGCGGCGACCTAACCGCCCAACTGATTCCCATGCAGGGCCGGGGCCGCGGTGCCGTCATTACCCGGGAACCCGGCATCTTCTGCGGCCGCCCTTGGGTGGAGGAGGTAAGCCTTCAGCTAGGAAGCGCGGGGCACCCCTTGCAGGAGAGCCTTCAGCCGGGGGTGAGGGGGGGACCCCCGCAGGGGGAGAGCCCTCAGCCGGGGGTGTGGGGGAATCCGCCGCAGGTGAACATCCCTCAACTTGGGAGCGCGACGGAAAGACCCTCTGCAAACGACAACACAGCGGGTCACAACCTGACGATCAAGTGGCATGTTGCCGATGGTGATGAGATTGCAGGGGGCCAGCTGCTTTTCGCGCTGCACGGCTCCGCACGGGCCATCCTGACTGCGGAGCGCACCCTGCTCAACTTCGTGCAGCTATTGTCCGGCGTCGCCACGCGCACAAGGCAATTCGTGCGGCTGCTGGAGGGCGCCGGTTGCCAGCTATTGGATACCCGCAAGACCATTCCGGGCCTGCGGTTGGCGCAGAAGTACGCAGTGCGCTGCGGCGGCGGCCGCAACCACCGCTTGGGGTTGTTCGACGCCTATCTCATCAAGGAGAACCACATCGCCGCGGTCGGCGGCATCGCCGCCGCTGTTGATGAAGCGCGCCGCTTGACGCCTGGCGTCGCCGTGGAGGTGGAGGTGGAGAACCTGCAGCAGTTGGATGAAGCCTTGGCGGCGGGGACGGATCTGATCATGCTGGACAATTTCAGCATCGCGGACACGGTTGCCGCTGTGAAGGCGACACGGGGCCGGGCAAAACTGGAGGCATCGGGGGGCATAGACGTCCACGGCATCCGCGCCATCGCCGAAACCGGCGTGGACTACATCTCCGCCGGCATCCTGACCAAGGATGTGCGGCCTTTGGACCTGTCCATGCGTTTCAGCCGCATTTAGGGAACCTCTTAACAAGTCGCGTTCGCCAGCGCTCCGTTGTTTGCGGGCGGAGACGGCGCTGCGGCCACGGCAAGGTGAGCCGCGGTGCGCCCTTCGGGAGGGCCAGAAGGGTGCGCTGGCTATGTTGCGGCTCATTGCGTGGGGGAGCCTGCACACGGCTTCGCCGCGCCTTGCCATCACGCCCTTTAGGCTCCTCTGGGCTTTCGGGACTTGTTCAGAGGTTCTCTAGCGTCCTTTGAAGACTGGCATCTTGCGCTCCACGAAGGCGCGGGCCGCCGTGCGGTGGTCCTCCGTCAGGCCGGTGTGGATATGGTGCGTGGCTTCCAGATCCAGGCACTCGGAAATATCCGCCCCCATGGCGGCGCGGTTGAAGTTTTCCTTCATGTAGCGGTAGGCCACCGGCGGGCCGGCCGCCAGACGTTGGGCAAGGGAGAGGGTTTCCGCCTCCAGCGCATCCGTTGGCACCACGAAATTGGCGATGCCGAGGCGTTGGCAGGTGTGGGCGTCGAGCCGATCTGACAGATAGTAGATTTCCCGCGCCTTGGCGCTGCCCACCAAGTGGGTGAGGAAAAAGGTGCCGCCAAAATCCCCACTGAAGCCCACCTTGGCGAAGGCCGAGGTGATGAAGGCTGTGTCCGCCATGATGCGCAAATCCGCCGCCAAGGCCAGGGACAGGCCGGCGCCGGCCGCCGGGCCGGGCAGCGCGGCCACCACCGGCTTCGGCATCAGATACATGCGCCCCGCCGTGCTGCGCTGCATGAGGCGTTGCAGGTGTATGCGCTCGTCCAGGCTCTGTTGATCGCCCTGCCCGGCCCCGGGGTCCCCCCGGCTTGCCATGCCTTTCACGTCGCCCCCAGCGCAGAACGCGCCGCCAGCGCCGGTAAGCACAACGCAGCGCACCTGCGCGGACCGTTCTCCGTACTCCAGCATCTCGGCCAGCGCTTGGTTCATGGGGCCGCTCATGGCGTTGCGGGCGGCCGGGCGGTTTAGGGTGATCACCAGAACCGGGCCTTCCCGGCGCGCCAGCAAGTCCTCAGTGCCTGTTGCAATGGTTTCCGACATGGTTGCATCCTTATGCAGAAAATGAATCCGTTCCCAACCACCCACATTAGGCAACCTGGGCGAATTTGTCATCTGCTGTACTGCCTCGGAATCTGTTCGGAGCGCCAGTCCCCGGCGGTCCTGTGGGCGAGCACAATCTGGCAGCCTGTCGGACTTAAGTACGCGAAAGTCGTAAGTTACTGAAATAAAAAAGTGTTATAACTTGTCGCAAAATACCAAAGTGCGTAAAAGTCAATCATCTAGCTGTAAAGTCAGACAGGCTGCTAGTCAGCCTCGTCGTCTTGCAGTGTCCACTGGCCATTGGCAAAGCCCTTCGCCATGCTCTGCTCGAACCAACCCCGATTCCTGGGACGGCCACAATCGCGCTTGGTTTCGCCCTGTGCCGCCTCGCGCTACATACCCGAAGGGACAATGAATCCGGACCGAATCATGCAGTCTGAATTCGGCAGGCGAACGTGAAGCTTGACGTGGTCGTCGTCCCTGACTTTTAGGGGGCCTGCCCAATTGGAGTTCGAGCACAAGGCAAGCCTTTTCTTGGCATTCTGGCTTGAGCACGGGAGCCAGCTTTTTCTGGCGGCAACCCTTCGAGTTGAAGGAGCTTGGTGCCGGAACGCAGAATCGAACTGCGGACCTGCTGATTACGAATCAGCCGCTCTACCGACTGAGCTATTCCGGCATGGGGGCAAGAATGTATAGAGTACCCTCGATTCAGCCTCGCGGGAAGCCCCAGCAGCCTGATGGAATGGGGCCTAACGGGCGCTGGGCGAACGCGACTTGTTCAGAGGTTCCCTAGTGTGCTGTCCCGCAAGTAAGTGTGGTTATTCGTTGCCCCTTTGGCCCCCGGCCGCGTTGCTCTTCTTTGTGTGGGGCCTGCCACAGGGCGTCGTTGCGCCTTGCCGGGAGCCAAAATGGCCTGGCGACTAAAACCCACTTACTTGCGGGACAACACACTAGCTGAATCTCAGCGAGACTGCGCCCAGGTTTTGGAAGCGGGCCTGCACGGCGTCGCCGGGGCCCACCGCCACTGCTTCGATGATGCTGCCGGTGAGAATTAAGGTTCCTGCGGGGATGGCCTGCTCCCGGTCCGCCAGCAGATTCGCCAGCATGGCGACGGAGGCGAGGGGATGGCCCAGCACGGCCGCACCGGCGCCGACCTGCGCCACTTCGCCGTTCTTCTCCAGCACGGCGCCTAAGGTCTTCAAATCCAGGCCTGGTAGGCGGCAGGCGTTGCCGCCCACGGCGAAACGAGCGGCCAAGCCGTTGTCGGCGATGGCGCTGGGCAGATCGAAGCGGGAGTCTTGGTAGCGGGAGTCTATGACTTCAATGGCTGGCAGCACCCATTCGATAGCTGCGGCGGCTTGGCCGATATGACAGCCGGGGCCACGCAGCGGACGGTTGGTGACCACCGCGATTTCGGCCTCCACTTGGGGATGGATCAGGCTGGCCGTGTCAACCTCGCCGCCGTCGGCAACGGCGGTGTCGTCGGCCAGGAAGGCGTAGAAGGGCGTGTCCACGCCCAATTGCTTCATTTTGGCCGGTGAAGTCAGCCCCATTTTCAGGCCGGCCAAGCCGCGCCCCCGGGCCAGTTTGCGTTGGCGAATGGCCCATTGAACGGCGTAGGCATCCTGCTGGTCCATGTGCGGATGCTCGTCGCTGATCCTGGCGATGGCTCGGCCTTCAATCTGGGCCTCATCCAGCCGTTCGGCCAAATCGGCTACGGCTTCAAGCGACAGCGCCGCCACGCTGCCCTCAGCCCCGCGCCCGCAGCATTTCCAGGGCCACGTCCTCGATCATGTCCTCCTGGCCGCCTACCGTTTTGCGCCTGCCCAGTTCGATCAGGATGTCCCGGGAAGGCACGCCGTGCTTCTCCTCCGCCCGTTTGGCGTGCAGCAGGAAGGAGGAATAAACGCCGGCGTGGCCTAGAATCAAGGCGTCCCGGCTGATGCGCGTGGGTTCCCCCATGATGGGCAGTGCGACGTCCTCGGCGGCGTCCATGATGGCGTCCAGATCCACTGCGGTGATGATGCCCATGCGGTCGCAAACGGCGGCGAACACCTCCAGCGGGGTGTTGCCGGCGCCGGCGCCGAAGCCGGCCACGGAGCCGTCGATGCGCCCAGCCCCAGCCTCCACCGCCGCCAAGGAGTTGGCGATGCCCATCGCCAGGTTGTGGTGGCCGTGGAAGCCAATCTCCACTTGCGCATCCAGGCGGGAGCGCAGCAGGCCGATCTTCTCGCTGACGTCATCGGGCAGCATATAGCCGGCGGAATCCGTCACGTAGACGCAGTTGGCGCCGTAGGAGGCCATCAGCTCCGCTTGGCGCAGGAACTGTTCCGGCGGGTTCATGTGCGCCATCATCAGAAAGCCCACCGTGTCCATGCCCTGCTTGGCGGCGTAGCTGATGTGCTGCTCCGCCACGTCCGCCTCCGTGCAGTGGGTGGCGACGCGCACCGTGGCCGCGCCGCAATCCTGGGCCATCTTCAGGTCCTCCACCGTGCCGATGCCGGGCAGCAGCAGCACGGACACCTTGGCGTGGCGCATCTTCGGCACCACGGCGTTGAGATATTCCCGATCCGAGTGCCGCCCAAAGCCATAGGTGACTGAGGTGCCGCCAAGGCCGTCGCCGTGGGTGACCTCGATCAGCGGCACCTTCGCGCGGTCCAGGGCGGTGGCCAAGGCGACCATCTGCTCCAGGGTGAATTGATGGGCCACGGAGTGCATGCCGTCCCGCAGGGAATTGTCGTGCAGGGTGACTTTCTTGCCCGTTAAATCCATCCTTGCTTCTCCGCCTAGGCGGCCGCCGCCAGTTGCCCGGCCAACACTTCGCCCACGCGGGCGGCGGCGGCGGTCATGATGTCCAGATTGCCGGCATAGGCGGGCAGGTAGTCGCCGGCACCCTCCACCTCCAGGAAGGTGGTGACGCGGTTGCCGTCGAACACCGGCCCCTCCTTGATGCGGTAGCCCGGCACGTAGTTGCGCACTTCCGCCTCCATGCGCCGCAGCGAATCGGCGATGGCGTTTTCGTTGGGCGCCTGCTGCGTGATGCAATGCACCGTGTCGCGCATCACCATGGGCGGTTCCGCCGGGTTCAGGATGATGATGGCCTTGCCCTGCTTGGCGCCGCCGATGCGCTCGATGGCGCGGGCGGTGGTGGCGGTGAACTCGTCGATATTCTTGCGGGTGCCGGGGCCGGCGGACTTGGAGGCGGTGGTGGCCACGATCTCTCCATAGCTTACGTCCTGCACCCGGCTGACTGCGTGGACCATGGGAATGGTGGCCTGGCCGCCGCAGGTGACCATGTTGATGTTCGGTTCATCGCGCAGCAGGTGCTCCTGCAGGTTCACCGGGGGGATGCAGTAGGGGCCGATGGCCGCTGGGGTGAGGTCCACCACCTTAAGGCCACGGCGGGTGAGCTTGTCGGAGTTCTCCTTGTGGCAGTAGGCGGAAGTGGCGTCGAACGCAATCTGCACCCTGTCCGCTGCGATGTGCGGCAGCAGGGCGTCCACGCCCTGGTCAGTGGTCTTCAGGCCCTGCTTGCGGGCCAACGCCAGTCCCTCGGACCAGGGATCGATGCCCACCATCCACACAGGGGCCAGAACTTGGCTGCGCAGCAGCTTGTACATCAGGTCCGTGCCTATGTTGCCGGAGCCGATCAGGGCGCAATTCACCTGCATGGGGGCATCCTTCTGCAACTAGGCAAAGCGGCATTCCCGCATGGTGGAATTCTCCCACAAAGCACAGCCGTCACCCAAAGCGTACTGAAACCTGGCCCAAGCCGCCGATGTCGGCGACGACCCAGTCCCCTGGCCCCACGGGCAGCAGGGGCACCAAGGAGCCTGATAGTATCACCTCCCCCGCCAGCAACGGCACGCCCAAGGCGCCCAACTGGTTGGCCAGCCAGACCATGCAGGCCACTGGGGATGAGCCGAGGGCCGCCGCCCCGGCCCCGGTGGAGACGACGGCGCCGTTCAGCGACATGACCACGCCGCAAGTGGCCAGATCGACCGTGCGCGGGTCCACCGCATTGGTGCCCAGCACGAAACAACCGGAGGAGGCGTTGTCCGCCACCGTGTCCTGAATCTTGATTCTCCAGTCCTGAATGCGGGAGTCCACAATCTCCAGGCAGGGCGCCACGAAGTCGGTGGCCTGCAGCACCTGGGCAGCCGTCACCCCTGGCCCCCTGAGGTCCTTCTTCAGCACGAAGGCCACTTCCGCCTCCGCCCGGGGCTGGATCAGGTTGCCGGCGATGGGAATGCGGCCGCCGGTCCGCACCTCCATGCGGTCCGTCAGGTAGCCGAAATCCGGCTGATGCACGCCAAGCATGTCCATCACCGCCGCGCTGGTGACCCCGATCTTCTTGCCGACGATGCGCTCCCTTTCCGCCCCCCGCAGCGCCATTAGGCGCATGGAAATGCCATAGGCGTCCTCCAGGCTGATGCCTGGTGCCTGCTCCGTCAGCGGCGGCATGGCTTGCGCGTTGCGCAACGCCTCCAGCAACAACTGTGCGTAGTGATCGAGGACGAGGGTTGCGTTGCCGGCAGCCATGATGGCTGGCAGCATAACCGAAATTCGCAACCAACCACGGGTGGATTTTGGCTTTCTCTCCCGTATTGGATGGACATATAGGACTGTTCAGCGGTTCCTTAAAATGGTCCTGATGGATCGCCGTCCGGGCATGACTTTCAAGCGCAGTGGGGATAGTCTTTGCCGGTAGCGGCGTTATTGGTTGGCCAGTGCGGGCAACCCCAGTGGGGCGACAGGTATGACTTACAGCGGAGATAGACTCATTCAGGATGCCGACAGCCACCTGATGGAGCTGCCGAATTTTCTCACCAGCCATGCGGACCCTGGCATCCGCAGCGAGGTGGCGGGGCTGCTCGGCCCATCCGTGGGGCAATTCGATCTAAGCGCCTATGCCGGCCAAAACGGGCACACCCGCCGCCGGCGCGCGGAGCTTGTGGCCCTTGGCGACAACCTGACCAGGGGGCCGAAGTGGCATGACGCCCTAGGCGCCTTCAACGGCGAGGAACGGGGGCAGGCCTTGAACCTGCTGGGTTTTCGCCGCCAAGTCATCTTTTCGTCGGTCAGCGTCCGCGCCCTCTTCACCGCACCCAAGTTGGCGTTGCGCTACGGCGCCGCCCGCGCCCACAACCGCGCCATGGCGGAATTCTGCAGTGCGGATGAGCGGCTTTTGGGCGTGGCCATCGTGCCCCTGGATGAGCCGCAGATGGCGCTTGCGGAAATCGACCACGCTTTGCAGCTTGGTCTGCGGGCCGTTTGGATTCCGGCCCATGCGCCAGGGGGCCGCTCGCCGGGCCACCCCCTGCACGAACCCATTTGGGCCACCTTGGCGGAGCGTGCTGCGCCCTTCATCCTGCATGTGGGCAGCGACGAACTGAGCATCCCGGATCCTTGGATGAACGACGGTCGTCCGGATCACAGAACCGGCCGGGGCGGGGCGGAGGTCATCGGCTCCAAGGACCTGACGGTGATCCATCACTCCGCCCACCGCTTCATTTCGGTGCTGGTGCTCGACGGCGTGCTGGAACGTCACCCGACATTGCGCGGCGGCGTCATCGAACTGGGCGCCGGCTGGGTGCCGGACATGATTAGACGGCTGGACCATGCGGCCGCCATCTGGGCCCGCTCCGAGCCCCATTTGGGCGAAATGTCCCGCACCCCGGGCGAGCAAATCCGTGCGCAGTTGCGGTTCACGCCTTATCCCTTTGAGGACGTGGCGCAGATGGTCAGCGAATCCTTCCCGGAACTATATCTATTCTCTTCCGACTATCCCCACGCCGAAGGCGGACGGGACCCCATTGGCCGCTTCGAGCGCAGCACCGCCGCCCTTGCCGAAAGCGACCGGCGGCGCTTTTTCCACGACAACTTCAATACGCTCTACGCCAACGGCGGCGGCTGAGCATGGATGCCGCCGGCCAATTGCTTTATATTTCAAGTAATTTGCCGGCACACTAGCCGGCAGCTAGCGCCAAGGGCCAGGACGATCTTCGCGGATGGCAAGCAACGGGATAAAAATGAAGGGAGTTATACATTTGACTCCCACAAGGATGGAACGCCGACCTGAGTGCGGTTTTCAACATGATGGCCCCAGGGACTGGGGCTGCTGGACGGCAGGACTTTCCCACGCTGAGTGGAGCCAAGCGATTGTTTGTTTTGGTGAACGCGGTCTTGTGACTTGAGCATGGATTTTCGTCTGGTGTTGTTGCTTTTGCAGAATCCGGCCTCGCTCACCTCCGTAACAGAATTAGCGTGGGAAAGTCTTAGCTGGACGGCGCGGGGCGTTGACGTTGGCCGCTCCAATGAACCGTCAAATGGGCCGATGCTCCCGTTGGGAGCAAACGATATAGGTCCCAAAATGAACATCCTTTGTTGGCCTGACGGGCGGCTTGGCGCAATATGCAAGCCAGCTTTGGGCGCATGGGCGAAGGTTCCATATGGCTGAGCGGTCCTTCATCAAGGAGGTGCAGTCCTTGCGGCTGGGCAAGGGCGAGGCGTTCTCCGGCGAGGCCATCCTGGCCGTCACCAAGGCGCTGCTGCAATCCGGCGTGGCCTATGTGGGGGGCTATCAGGGGGCGCCGGTGTCGCACTTGATGGACGTGCTGGCGGATGCGGCGGACATTCTCGCCGAACTCGGCGTGCGCTTCGAGACCAGCGCCAGCGAGGCCACGGCGGCGGCCATGCTGGCGGCCTCGGTGAACTACCCCTTGCGCGGCACGGTCACTTGGAAGTCCACGGTGGGCACCAATGTCGCCTCGGATGCGCTGTCCAACCTGTCTTCCTCCGGGGTGCTTGGCGGTGCGCTCATCGTCATGGGGGAGGACTACGGGGAAGGCGCCAGCATCATGCAGGAGCGCAGCCATGCCTTCGCCATGAAATCGCAGATCTGGCTGCTGGACCCCCGCCCGCACCTGCCGACCATCGTGCGCATGGTGGAGCAGGGGTTTGCGCTGTCGGAGGCCAGCAACACCCCGGTGATGCTGATGATGCGCATCCGCGCCTGCCACATGCACGGCCGCTTCGTCGCCAAGGACAACGTCCCGCCGCCGTTCACCCTGCAGGATGCGCTGCAGCATCCGGCCCGCAGCCAGGAGCGCATCATCCTGCCCCCCGCAACCTATCGGCAGGAGCAGCGCAAGGTGGCGGACCGCTGGCCGGCGGCCTTGGCCTACATCCGCAAGGCGCGGCTGAACGAGGTGCTGGATGGGGAGGCGGATCAGCTCGGCATCGTCGTCCAGGGCGGCTTGGCCAACACCCTGCTGCGGGCCTTGGCGGAGCTGGGGCTGGCGGACTTCTTCGGCAAAAGCCGCATCCCCATCCTGGTGTTGAACGTCACCTATCCGTTGCTGCCGGAGGAAGTATGCGCGTTCGCCGCCGGCAAGAAGGCCGTGCTGGTTGTGGAGGAAGGCCAGCCTGCGTTCATCGAGCAGGCCGTTCATCAGTTGCTGCGCCAAGGCGGCGTCGACGCGGCTGTGGCCGGCAAGGATATGCTGCCCCTGGCCGGGGAATACACCGGTGCGGTCATCAAGGCGGGCCTGCAGGAATTCATGGACGCTTGGCGCCCGCAGCCGGGTCTCTGGACGCCGCCGAAGGATGCGCCCCAAGGCATTTCGTTGAAGGACTTGGGCTACGACAAACCCTTGCCGGCCCGCCCCTCCGGACTTTGCACCGGCTGCCCGGAGCGCCCGCTGTTCGCCGCCATGCGGCTGGTGGAGCAGGAGTTGGGTCCGCAGCATGTCAGCGCCGACATCGGCTGCCATTCCTTCGCCGCCATGCCGCCTTTTGACATGGGCGCCAGCATTATGGGGTACGGCTTGGGCGCTGCGAGCAGCGCAGCGCTGCACGCCGGCGGCGGCAAGCGCCCCATATCCATGATGGGCGACGGCGGCTTTTGGCATAACGGCTTGACCAGCGGCATCGGCAACGCCGTGTTCAACAAGCACGATGGGGTGACCATCGTGGTGGACAACGGCTACTCCGCCGCCACCGGTGGGCAAGCCATTCCGTCATCGAAGAGTGGTCGGGCGCACCAGCAGCCGGGCAGCTCCATCGAAAAAGCCGTGCGCGGCGTAGGGGTGGACTGGGTGCGCAAGGTGCACACCTATGACATGGCGCAGACCGGCTCGGCATTGCGGGAGGCCCTGACCACAGACTACGCCGGCCCCAAGGTCATCATTGCGGAGGGCGAATGCATGCTGAACAGGCAGCGCCGCACGCGCCCGCTTCGTCGGCAGCGCCTGCGGCAGGGCAAGCGCACCATCACCCAGCGCTTCGGCGTGGACGCGGACGTCTGCACCGGTGATCACGCCTGCATTCGCCTGTCCGGCTGCCCGTCGCTGACCCTCAAGTCCAATCCAGACCCCCTGCGCAGCCGTCCGGTGGCCCATGTGGACAATAGCTGCGTTGGCTGCGGGGTATGCGGCAGCGTTGCCCATGCGGCAGTGCTGTGCCCCTCGTTCCACCGGGTCGATGTCATCACCCACCCGAACTTGTGGGACCGCCTGCTGGCCCGCATCCGCGAGCGCGTCATCACTTGGCTGTCGCCCCCGGACGGAGAAGACGCCGCCGTCTCCACGGCAGGCGCCGCCCGCTCGCCAACGGTGGACGCCGTGCGTCACGGCAGCGCGGAGACGGGGTCAGGGCGCGGAAGCGACGGGGTCGAGCGCCCGCTTACTTTGACTCTGGCCGCCTTGGGCGGCCAAGGCGGCGGGGTGGTTGCCGCTTGGCTGACGGATGTGGCGGAGCGCTGCGGCTTTCACGTGCAGGCGACATCCGTGCCGGGCGTCGCCCAGCGCACCGGCGCCACCATCTACTACCTGGAGTTCCACCCTAGGCAGGAAGGCAAGCCGGCGCCGGTGATGGGTTTGATGCCCACACCGGGCATCTCGGACGTGGTGGTGGCGTCAGAGCTTCTCGAAGCGGTGCGCATGGTGGAGCGCGGCATCGTCAACCGAACGCAAACGACGCTGATCGCATCCACCCACCGCGCCTACACCATTGGCGAGAAATCCATTGCCGGCGATGGCCGCTGCGACCCGGATGAACTGCTGCGCACGGCGCGAAGCAGCGCCAAGCGCTTGGTGACCTTGGACATGGACGCCATCGCCCAAGCCCAAGGCGCCGTCATTAGCGCGGCCATGTTCGGCGCCATCGCCGGCGCCGGCGTGACGCCCTTCCCGGCGGAAGCCTGCCGCGCCGCCATCCGCGCCAGCAACATCGCCGTGGAGGCCAATCTGGCCTGTTTTGAAGCCGCCCTGGCCAGCAGCGCCAACACTAGCAGCGCCAACAAAGGCGACGCCCCAAATCAGGCCGCCACGCCCCGTGGCCTAGGGGCCTACGGCCGGGCTTCGGGGCTTGGCGGCATGATCTATGCCTTTCCGATCCCGCTACGCTCCCTGCTTAGCCAATGCGCGCAACGCCTAGCCGACTACCAAGACAGCGCCTACGCCAGGGAATTCCTCGCCCGCATGGCGGAAATTTTGTCCCTCAATCATCCGCAGCGAGACTACCGGCTGTCCGAAGCCACCGCCCGTGCCCTCAGCCTATGGATGTCCTTTGAGGACACCATCCGCGTGGCGGACCTGAAGACCCGCGCCAGCCGTCGCCGGCGGCTGCGCAGGGAGGCCGCCCTGCAGCCGGGCCAAGTGATGCGCACCACGGAGTTCCTGCACCCCCGGCTGGAGGAGATCTGCGGTACGCTTCCCCAGCGCTTGGGCCGTGCTCTCATGGCGTCGCCAACAATGCGCAAGCTGCTGGCCAAGTTCGTTGGCCCGCGAAAAGTGGTCACCAGCAATGTCTCCGGGTACCTGTTGCTGCGCAGCTTGGCCGCTTTGCGGCCCCTGCGTCGCCGCACCCTGCGCTTTGCGGAGGAGCGGGCCGCGATGGATGCCTGGCTTGGCCTCATCAAGCAGTGCGCCCCAAGCAACTACGCCTTGGCCTGCGAACTTGCCGAATGCCAGCAGCTCGCCTCCGGGTATGGCGACACCCTGGCCCGGGGCAAGGACCGCTTGCAGGAGGTGCTGGCCTACGCCCGCCAAGGGATGGACGCGGCGGATGCCGCCAGCCAAGTGCGGGCCATGCGGGAGCAAACGCTGAACGGAGTTCCGCATCCGCCAAACGCGCCCGAGCAGGCGCCGCCCTTGCGGGCCGCGGCGGCGGGCTAGGCGCCTGCGCCTTGGGCAAGTACTTGGACAACCCCGAGGCGGTGCGGGCTTTGGTGCGACCCGACGCCGTGCATCGGGACCTGTACGTCAGCGAGGATATTTTCCGCTTGGAGATGCGCCATATGTGGCGCAACACCTGGATTTACGCTGGCCACGACAGCCAAGTGCCGCAGACTGGGGACTACGCCACGGTGCAACTGGGCCTGGAGCCCGCCATTGTCATCCGCGGCGAAGACGGCGCGGTCAACGTGCTGATGAACCGCTGCGCCCACAAGGGAACCCGCTTGGTCAGCGCCCAGAGCGGCAACTGCGGCTCCGCCCTGCGCTGCCCCTACCACGGCTGGACCTATCGCTTGGATGGGCGCCTGCGGGCCATTCCCGTGCGCAAGGGTTACGAAGGCACGGGCTTCCTGGGCAGCGAGGCGGCGCGTGGCCTAGTGCGGCTGCGGCACGTGCAAAACTACCGGGGCTTCATCTTCGTTCGGTTGGCGGACAAGGGCGTGGACTTCCACGACTACTTCGGCGAGTCCCTGACCTCCATCGACAACATGGTGGAGCGGGCGCCGGCCGGCCGTTTGCAAGTGGCTGGCGGCGTGCTGCGCTACCTGCACAACTGCAACTGGAAGATGTTCGTGGAGAATCTGAACGACACCATGCACCCCATGGTGGCCCATGAGTCCTCCGCCGGCACGGCCCGGGACGTTTGGCTGGCGCGAAACCCGCCTCAGGACGCCCCCAAACCCATGGTGGTGGAGCAGTTCCTGCCGTTCGTGTCCAACTACGGGTTCTTCGACGACATGGGCGTGCAGATCTACCGCAACGGGCACAGCTACTCCGGGGTGAATTTCTCCATCCACTCCGCGTACGCCAGCATCGGCCCTTATGAACGCGCCATGATCGATGCCTACGGCGAGCAGCGCGCCAAGAAGATCCTTGGGGAGGTGCGCCACAATACGGTCTATTACCCCAGCCTGACGATCAAGGGCGCCATTCAGGCCATTCGTGTCGCCCGCCCGCTGGCGGCGGACAAGACCCTAATAGAAAGCTGGACTTTCCGCCTTGTCGGGGCGCCGGAGGAACTGCTGGAGCGCACCCTTACCTACAGCCGCCTGATCAACGCCCCCACCTCCATCGTTGGCCACGACGACCTGCACTGCTACCGCTCCATCCAAGAGGGCTTGGCCGCCGGCGGCAACGACTGGATAAGCCTGCACCGCAACCACAGCCCGGCGGAAGCGGCGTCCATGGCCGGCGCCCACAACGGCTTGAGCGAGGTCTCCATGCGCGGCCAATTCAAGGCTTGGCTGAAATTCATGCAGCCGGAGGCCGGGCGATGAGCGCACCGGGCCGCAGGAAGCTGACTGAATTCGTCTACCGGGAGGCGCGGCTGATCGACCAGAAGCGCCTCGATGAGTGGTACGACCTGTTCACGGAGGACGCCCTGTACTGGATGCCCCTGACCCGCGGCCAGCCGCAAGGCGAAGGCCACACCTCCCTATTCTACGAGGACAAGCTGCTGCTCAAGGTGCGCATCGAGCGGCTGAAGAGCGCGAAGTCCTACTCGCAGAACCAGCCCAGCTTCTGCCAGCATGTTCTGCAGCGCCCGGAAGTGGTGTCCATGGACGCCGGGGAATGCGTGCTTCGCACACCCTTCATGTACGTTGAAAGCCGCTTGGACGACCAACTGGTGCTGGCCGGCGTGGCCATCCACCACCTGACGCCCAGCGGTGGCGATCTGCGCATTCGACGCAAGAAGATAGAACTGCTGAACCGGGATGCCGCCCTGCCGTCCATCCAACTGTTTCTTTAGCGGCATGATGGACATGCGCTTCAACTCCGTCCACGAGGCTTTCCGCGCCAGCGTCCGTCGCTGGGCGGATCGGCCGTTCCTGAGGATAATCGAGGACACGGCCCGCCGCTACGACAGGCCGTCAGGCGTTCACACCTACGGCGAGACCGATGAGCAGGTGGAGCGGTTGGTTGTGTGCTATCGCGCCCGCGGTTTGGGTCCCGGCCGCCGCGTCGCCCTGCTGCTGGAGAACCGCCCGGAATTCCTGCACCACTGGCTGGCCCTGAACGCCTTGGGCGCATCGGTGGTGCCGCTAAACGCAGACTGGGGCGCCGCGGAGCTGGAGTACGTCCTGGCCCATAGCGAAGTCTGCATGGCGGTGACCTTGGCGGCAGGACGGGAGGCGCTCGAATCCGCCCTTGCCGGCATGGCGCGGCCGCCCCGGTTGGCGACAGCCGAAGAGCTTTCCCAAGCGGGTGCCAGTCCGGGGCGGGGAGCGGGGCCCGGTTCGCCGACAGGGGATAGCCACAGGGGCGGCCAGGGTCTGACTGAGGGCCGCACGCCGGATCGGTTGGGGGCGCTTCCGCCAGCTGGCGTCGAAAGCCCAGATCCGGGGTGCGCCCCCGGCCTGCCGGCGGGTCGGCAAGGGGACGCTCCCCCACGCCCAAGCGGGGAAGACGGTATGCCGAGCGCGCGGAAGGCCGCCGCTACGTCCGCTCCCCCACGCCCAAGCAGGGAAGACCGCTCCGCATCGCCGGCATCCGGCTGGCGATCTGAGCCGTCCGGACGGGACGCGGAGTGCGCCCTGCTTTACACGTCCGGCACCACCGGCCGCCCCAAGGGCTGCATCCTCTCCAACGAGTATTTCCTCTGGGGCGGAGACTGGTACCGCCGTCTGGGCGGCCTGTGTGCGTTGCGTCCGGGCGAGGAGTGCCTGGCGACCCCGCTGCCCATGCACCACATGAACGCCTTGGCGGTCTCCACCATGGCCATGCTGATGACCGGCGGCTGCATTGCGCCCTTGGATCGCTTCCATCCTTCGAGTTGGTGGGCGAGCGTACGCGAAGCGGACGCCACCATCATCCACTACTTGGGCGTGATGCCAGCCATCCTGCTGGACCAGCCGCAACATTCCCTGGACGTTCAGCACAGGGTGCGCTTCGGTTTCGGCGCCGGGGTCAGCGCCGCCCATCACGAACGCTTTGAGCGCAGGTTCGGCTTCCCGTTGGTGGAGGCCTGGGCCATGACGGAGACCGGCTTGGCCGCCGCCGTCATCGCCAACAGGGCGCCGCGCAAGATCGGCACCGCCTGCTTTGGTCGCCCGCCGCCTCAGGTGGAGTGGCGCATCGTGGATGAGGACGGCGCGGACGCCGGCGTCGGCGAGCCGGGTGAATTGCTGGTGCGCCGCGCCGGCGAAGACCCCCGCTTCGGCTTTTTCAGCGGCTATCTCAAGGATGCGCAAGCCACCCAAGCCGCTTGGCGGGGGGGCTACTTCCACACTGGCGATGTGGTTCGTCAAGACCCTGACGGTCTGCTGCACTTTGTGGACCGCAAGAAGAACATCATCCGCCGCAGTGGCGAAAACATCGCCGCGGTGGAGGTGGAGGCGGTGGTGGCGGAACATCCGGCGGTGGCCGCCGTGGGCGTGGCCCCAGTGCCGGATCAGGTGCGGGGCGATGAGGTCATGGCGTTGGTGGTTTTGGGCGACGCATCGGCGCCCGATGACCAAGTTGCCTTGGCGCGAGGCATCGTCCGCCATTGCCTGGGCCGCTTGGCCTATTACAAAGCCCCCGGCTACATCGCCTTCTGCGCCAGCTTGCCCCTGACCGCCACGGAGAAGATCCAGCGGGCTGCCCTGAAGACGTTGGCGCTGGCTCGGCTGGAAGCCAACACCTGCGTGGACACCCGCTCCCTGAAGCGGCGGAGGCCCCGTTGACGAAACGCTCCCGTGCGGCCGCCATGCCCGCAGCCAGCTTTGGCTACTCTCCCGTCGTCCACAGCGCTGCCGGTTCATCATCCCGGCGCAAGGGGATGTTGGGCTTGGCGCATTGCGGCAAGGGCGGTTGAGCCGTGTGCGCCAGCCGCAGGCGGCCCTATCAGGATGTGGCGCTCACCACGCCCGTGACTGTGCCCTATGTGCGCTACTCCATCCGCAACGCCCACTGGTTTCTCTCCCGTGCGCTTCTGGGCCTGCTTGAAGGTGCCGGGCTGGCCAAAGAGACCGTCGATGGCCTGTGCGTCTCCAGCTTCACCCTGTATCCAGACACCGCCGTGGGTTTGACGGAGCACCTCGGCGTTTCCCCGCGCTGGCTGGATCACATCCCTACGGGTGGCGCTTGCGGCCTGATGGCCTTGCGGCGGGCGGCTCGGGCCGTGCAGATGGGGGATGCGGACATCGTCGCCTGCATCGCCGCAGACACCAACCATGTGGACTCCTTCCGCCTGATGCTGGGCAACTTCAGCCACTTCGCCAGGGATGCCGTGTACCCCTATGGCTCCGGCGGGCCGAACGCCAGCTTCGCCTTCCTGACGGACTACTACATGCGTCACTACGGCGCCGCCAGGGAGGACTTTGGCAAGCTGTGCGTGCAGCAGCGCACGAATGCCTTGGGCTTCCCCCATGCTTTGTTCAAGAAGCCTCTGTCCATGGACCAATACCTGACCGCCCGCGAGATCACTTCCCCCTTGCGCTTGTTCGATTGCGTCATGCCTTGTGCGGGGGGCGAGGGCTTCCTGGTCATGGCCCGGCAGCGCGCCGAAGACCTGGGCCTGCCCTACGTAAAAGTTCTGTCCACCATTGAACGGCACAACGCCTACCCGGAGGATGCCATTCAGATGCGCGGCGGCTGGGCCTTGGATCGAGAGGACCTGTACGGCATGGCCGGACTGACGCCCCAAGACATCGACTTCCTGCAAACCTATGATGACTACCCCGTGATCAACATGCTGCAGCTTGAGGATCTGGGCTTCTGCGCCAAGGGCGAGGCGCCGCAGTTCGTGCGCAGCCACGACTTCACTTGGCGGGGGGACTTCCCCCTGAACGTGTCCGGCGGCCAGCTCTCGGTGGGCCAAGCCGGGATCGCTGGGGGCTACCTAGGCTTGGTGGAGGCCATCCGCCAGTTGACCGGCGCCCCCTTAGGCCATGCGGTGCCCGACGCCCGCATCGGCTTGGTCAGCGGTTTTGGCATGATCAACTACGACCGCGGCCTATGCAGCGCCGCCGCCTTGCTGGCCAAGGGTGACGCATGAGCAAACCGTTCCCGGCAAGAAGTTGTCCTTCATGTGGATGCCGGGGCGCCTACCCACCCTGCGCGGCGCATCCGGCCCCCCTTGGGCCGCTCGCCCAGCACTGCCGCGCCCTTGGGCCATCCTTCGGGCGCGCTTGATTCATGGCCCAGCCCCTCGCCAGGCCCAAGCGCAAGAATCCCATCATGCGCACCCGCCTGCCGGTCTTGCCGCCGGGCGCACGCAGCCGGGTGGCCCTGGGATTGACCGCAGCGGCGGCGGAGGGACGCTTCGAGCTGCAGGTCTGCGCCGGCTGCGGCGAGGTGCAGTACCCGCCGCGGGAGGCTTGCCGGGGCTGCCTTTCCGATGATCTGGCTTGGCGGGAGCATAGTGGGCATGGCGAGCTGCTGGCGGTAACGGATCTGCACCACAGCAACGACCTGTTCTTTCGCGAGCGCTTGCCTTGGCGGCTGGGTCTGGTGCGGCTGCAGGCTGGGCCGTCCTTGGTGGCGCATCTGCACAGCGACGTGCAGGGCCCTGGCGCAGTGCGGCTGGGCGCTCGCCTCGACCGAGCTGGACGCGCCGTGATCATCGCCTTTCCAACACAGGAGGCGCCCCATATGGCGGATGACAGTCAACTCAGGCAAATGACCTGCGACCCGAAATTCCGTCGCGTTCTGGTTACGGACGGCAAGACCGCGGTGGGCCAAGCGCTGGTGCGGGCGCTTCTTAAGGCCGAGGCGAGCTTGGTTTGGGTGGGCCACGCGGAACCTTGGAAGCAGTTCCCGGGCTTTCAGGAGCTTTGCGCCCTGCCCGCAGTGACGCCCCTGCCACTGGACCTGACCGATTCCCGCTCCGTGCGCGAAACGGCCGCCTCCATCGGCGGTCGGGTGGACATTCTCATCAACAATGCCGAAGTCCACCGCACCGAGGGCATCTCCTCCCGCTATGGCACCGATGTGGCGCGGCTGGAGATGGACGTCAACTACTTCGGCCTGCTGCGCCTGGCGCAGGAATTTGGTCCGGTCATGCGCGGGCGCGGCGCCGATGGCCAGAACCACGCCGTCGCCTGGGTGAACCTGCTCAGCGTGTTCGCCCTAGCCAATTTCCCGCAGCACGGAACCTTTTCCGCGTCCAAGGCCGCGGCCTGGTCCCTCTGCCAATGCCTGCGGGCGGAAATGGGCGCCGCGGGCGTGCGGGTCATCAACGTCTTCCCCGGCCCCATTGACGATGAGTGGAGCCAACAGCTCCCCCCGCCCAAGGTGGCGCCCGCCCGTTTGGCCCGGGATATCCTGGCGGCGCTTCGGGATGGCGTTGAGGACATCTATCCAGGCGACTTGGCGGAGGAATGGCGGCAGCGCTGGCGGGACAACCCCAAGGTGCTGGAGCGGGAGCTGGCGGGATGAACGGACAGCAGGAGGCGGTTGTCGCGCCTTGCCGGAGCCAAAACGGCCTAGGGAACCTCTGAACAAGTCCCGGAAGCCCAGAGGAGGCTAAAGGGCGTGATGGCAAGGCGCGGCGAAGCCGTGTGGCAGGCACCACACAATGCGCCGCAACACAGCCAGCGCGCCCTTTAGGCCCTCCCGAAGGGCGCCCCGCGGCGTGCGGACTGCGCAATCCCCGCCGCGTTGCGGCTCGCCTTGCGATGGCCGCAACGCCGTCTCCGCCCGCAAGCAGCGGGGCGCTGGGCGAACGCGACTTGTTCAGAGGTTCCCTAGCGACTAGAACCCACTTGCTTGCGGGACAGCACACTAGCGGGCGTTGTGACATCATTGCCGGGAATGCGCCGCTCCGATGTTCCGACGGGGGGTTGGCAGCCCATCGAAAAACTCGCGGAGGTGGCTGAATGCACGACAAGACTGCGCTGGTTACCGGCGGCAGCGCCGGCATAGGCGCCGCCGTCTGCCGCGGCTTGCAGGGGCAAGGCCATCAGGTGGTGAGCCTGGCGCGCCGCAAGGCGTCCGTTGCCGGGGTGGAGTCTGTGGAAGTGGATCTGATGGATCCCTTGGCGACCCGGCAAGCCGCCGCGGAGGTCGCCGCCCGCCATCCCGTCACCACCTTGGTGCACAACGCCGGCGCCATTCGCGAGAAGCCCGTCGAGGCGGTGACGCCAGAAGATTTGGCGGACTTGACCAACCTGCATCTGGGCGCCGCCGTCACCCTGCTGCAGGCCAATTTGCCCGCCATGAAACAGGCCCGGTATGGGCGCGTGGTGCTGCTTTCCAGCCGCGCCCTGGTGGGCTTGGCCAAACGCACCGTGTATGCCGCCACCAAGGCCGGCATGATCGGCATGGCCCGCACCTGGGCCTTGGAACTGGCGCCTCACGCCATCACCGTCAATGCCGTGGCGCCGGGCCCCATCGCGGAAACGGAGATGTTCCACGAAGTCATTCCCAAGGATTCGCCGCGGATGGCCCGGGTGGCGCAGTCCATACCCCTAGGCCGCTTGGGCGCGCCGGAGGATGTGGCCCGCGCCGTGCTGTTCTTCGCAAGCCCGGAGTCCGGGTTCATCACCGGGCAAACGCTGTTCGTCTGCGGCGGTGCCTCCGTGGGCGGCCTGACCTTGCAATGAAGGCGGCTGCCGGCGCCAACCGTGCGCATTCCCAGCGCCGAGTTGCTTGGCGGCCGGGAATCTGCCCTGTGAAACTCGAAATTCCCGCCAGGGCGGACGGGAGCCCAGGCAAAGTTGCTTGGCGGCTGGCAATCCGCGCTGTGAAGCCGTTCCGGCATGGGAGAAATTCCCAAGGGGGGGTTCTATGGAGCAGGCCCCTGGGCGCGGTTTCGTGAAGTACCCGTAGCGAAATGACCGCAGCAATGGAGAATCTTGCCCATGAGCGCTGAGACCCTTAGCCAACTGATTCAGGGCATCGCCGGCGGCGGCAGCCGCGTGGTGGACCTGACGCAGACCCTGGCCCCGGAGTTTCCGCCCATCGTCCTGCCCCCGGAATTCGCCCAGTGCTGGCCCTTCCGCATCGAGGAGATTTCCCACTACGATGACCGCGGCCCCACCTGGTATTGGAACAACATCTCCTTCGGCGAGCACACTGGCACGCATTTTGACGCGCCCATTCATTGGGTGTCCGGACGCAACCTGCCGAACAACGCCACGGACAGCATCCCCATCGAACACATGGTCGCGCCCGGATGCGTCATGGACTGCTCGGCGCAATCCGAGGCGGATCCAGACTTCCTGCTCACCGTGGAGCACATCGAGCAATGGGAGGCTGCGCATGGCCGCATCCCGCCCCGCAGTTGGCTGCTGATGCGCACGGACTGGTCCAAACGCCGGGATCCGGTGGCCTTCCAGAACTTCGACGAGGAAGGCCAGCACACGCCGGGGCCGGATGTCGAGGCGGTCAGGTTCTTAGTGGAGCAGCGCGACGTCCTGGGTTTCGGCTCTGAGTCCATCGGCACCGATGCGGGCCAGGGCTTTCACCTGAACCCGCCATACCCTTGCCACTACTACATGCACGGCGCCGGCCGCTACGGCCTGCAATGCCTGACCAACCTGGACCTTCTGCCGCCGACCGGCGCCGTGATCCTAAGCGCCCCGCTGAAGATAAAACGCGGCTCCGGCAGCCCATTGCGGGTGCTGGCGCTGGTGGCGGGCTAGCAGGACCACCCCAAAGTGTCTGCCCTTGAAGGAAAATTCCTGAAAGGTCATTGGATGCCGCAGGATATTGCAGGGGGCTGGTGGACGACTTTGGTATGGCTCTGGGCGGGCTAGCCGTGTGCGCCCGGCTTGGCCTTGACCCGCAGTTCGCGCTGCAGTTCACGGTTGCGTTCGGCTTCCCGGTATAGCTGGTCCCGGCCCGCCAGATATTGCTTTTGCCAGTCGGCGACCGTGGCGCCGTACCAGGCCGAGGCCTGACGGGTGAAGTAGGGGTTGGTCAGGTGGGGACGGGCCAGGGCCACCAGATCGGCGCGGCGGCAGGCGATGATGGTGTTGATCTGTTCCGGGGTGGTGATGTTGCCCACGGCCATGGTCTTGATGCCCGTCAGGTTGCGGATGGCTTCGGCGAACGGGGTTTGGAACATGCGTCCGTAGGTGGGGGTCTGGTCGGGGACGGTTTGGCCGGCGGACACATCGATTAGGTCGCAGCCGGCGTTGGCGAAGGCATCGGCGATGGCCACCGTATCCTCTTCGCTGATGCCGCCTTCCTTCCAGTCGCAGGCGGAGATGCGCACGGACATGGGCTTGTCCGGCGGCCAGACTTCGCGCATGGCGGCGAACACCTCCAAGGGGTAGCGCAGGCGGTTGGCGATGCCGCCGCCGAACTCGTCCGTGCGCAGGTTGGTCAAGGGGGAGAGGAAGGACGCCAGCAAGTAGCCGTGGGCGCAGTGCAGCTCCAGCAGGTCGAAGCCGGCGCGGGCGGCGCGTTCCGCGCTGGCGGTGAAGTCGTCGCGGATGCTGTCCATCTGCTTGCGTGTCAGGGCGGCGGGGCGCTGGGAGACGCCTTCCAGCCAAGGCGTGGCGGAGGCGGACACCAAGGGCCAGTTGCCAGACGGCATGGGATGGTCCATTTCCCGCCAGCCGAGTTGGGTGGAGCCCTTGCGTCCGGCGTGGCCCAACTGCATGGCCACCTTGGTGGCGCCGTTGACGTGGGCGAATTCGACCATGCGCCGGAACGCGGCTTCTTGGGCGTCGTTCCACAGGCCGGTGCAGCCGCTGGTGATGCGCGCCTGCGGGCTCGGGCAGGTCATCTCCATGAACAGCAGCGCCGCACCGCCCAGGGCGCGGCTGCCGTAGTGCACGAAATGCCAATCCGTAGGCATTCCCGCCACCGCGGAGTATTGCGCCATGGGGGACACCACCACCCGGTTGTCCAACTTCAGGCTGCGCAGCCTGATGGGGGTGAACATGGGGGTCGGCCGGGCGCCGCGGCAGTCGTAGCCAGTTTCCTGGTGATGGGTCTGGTAAAACTCCGTATCCACCTTGTCGATGAAGGCGGCGTCGCGCAGCATCAGGTTGTCGTAGGTGATGCTCTTGGCCCGGGCCATCACGGTCATGGCGAACTGCATGGGCTGCATGTCCCAAGAGCGCTCCACATGCTCGAACCAGGCGAGGGAGACGTTGGCGTTGTGCTGCATGATCTCCACCGGAGTGCGGCGCGTCTGGTCGTAGCGGCGCAAGGCTTCGGCCAGATTGGTCTCGCCTTCCTCCACCACGGCTTCGCAGAGGGCGATGGCGCACTCCATCGCCAGCTTGGTGCCGCTGCCCACGGAGTAGTGCGCGGAGGCCTTGGCGTCGCCAAGCAGCACGATGTTGCCGTGGCGCCAGCGTTGGCACTGCACCCTGGGGAAGTTGCGCCACAGGGAGCGGTTGGTCAGCAGCCGGTGTCCTTCAAGCTCCTGGCGGAAAATGCCTTGCAGTCTGCGGGCGCTTTCCGCTTCGCCGCAGGCGGCGAAGCCGTGCCGGCGCCAGCAGCGCTCGTTCATCTCGATCACCCAGGTGCTGCGCTGCGGTTCATATTGGTAGGTGTGGGCGGTGATGATGCCGTGCGCCGTCTCGCGAAAGAAGTAGTGGAAGGCATCTAGGGGGCGGGTGGAGCCCATCCAGCAGAACTTGTTCCTGCAGGGGGCGATCTTTGGGCGAAAGTGGTCTTGGAAGTGCTGCCGGATGCCGCTGTTGATGCCGTCCGCGGCGACGATCAGGTCCGCATCGGCAAAGCGCTCCTGCACGTTGGCGGCGTCCACCTTGGTTTTGAAGTGCAGCGCGACGCCCAGATCCGCGCAACGGCCCTGCAGCAACTGCAGCAGGGCCTTGCGGGAGCAGCCGGCGAAGCCGTTGCCGCCGCAGCGTATTTCGTGCGCCTTGTAGCGGATGACCACATCGTCCCAATAGGCGAAGTGCGCGCGGATGCTGCGATAGGATGGCGGGTCATGGCATAGGAACTCATCTAAGGTCTCGTTGGAAAACACCACGCCGAAGCCGAAGGTGTCATCCGCGGCGTTTTGCTCGAACACCTGCACCCGCCAGTGCGGACGGGCTTTTTTCGTCAACAGGGCGAAATAGAGGCCACCGGGGCCGCCGCCGATGACTACGATGTGCATGGACTTCAACCCGCAGCGCTTGCGTTTCGCACCATATCCTTTAACCTTAAAACAATTTGTTCGCAAACGCCATCCCGTTAAGGAAATGTCAGCAGCTCCCGCTAACTTCCCGATGCCCAATTTCGCGGCTCGATTTCACGGGGATTCGGTCGATTTAGGCGTCCAATTATGGCGATTTCATGGACGCAGCGAGCTTAGCGGGAGCGGCTGAGGAAATGTCCACCTCGTCCTCCCGCAGGCGCCCTCTTGGGGCGTTGGCGGGCAAGCACGCCTTGGTCACCGGCGGCGGTCGCGGCATCGGTGCCGCCATCGCAGCTGAATTGGCCCGCATGGGCGCCAAGCTGACTTTGCTCGGGCGCTCCGCCGCAACCCTTGAGCAAACAGCGGCGACGCTGACCCAGGAGCAGGCGCCGGCGCAGGCGGCTTGGGTGGTTGCGGATGTGGGCGACCCCGCCGCGGTGGCTGGCGCCCTGGCGGAGGCGCGGGCGGACCGGGGCGGCATCGACATCCTCATATGCAACGCGGGCGTTGCCGCCAGCGAGGCCTTTCACCGCCTAACCTATGAGCACTGGCGCACAACGCTGCAGGTCAACTTGGACGGGGCCTTCCACTGCATCCAGGGCGCCCTGCCGGACATGCTGCAGGGGGGCTGGGGGCGCATTGTCAACATCGCCAGCACCGCTGGGCTGAAGGGCTACGCCTACGTCGCCGCCTACTGCGCGGCCAAGCACGGACTCATCGGCTTGACCAGGGCCTTGGCCCTGGAGGTCGCCGCCCAGGGCGTCACGGTCAATGCGGTCTGCCCAGGCTATACGGATACCGATCTGGTTGCGCAAGCGGTGGCCAAAATCCGCGCCAGGACCGGCCGCAGCGCTGCGGAGGCATTGGGAACCTTGGTTTCCGTCAATCCCCAGGGACGCTTGGTGAAGCCGCAGGAGGTGGCGGCCGCCGTGGGCTGGCTATGCCGTCCGGACAGCGCCGCCATCAACGGGCAGAGCATCAGTGTGGCTGGCGGAGAAGTGATGTGAGCGCTGTGCGGGCCGGGGCGTTGGGCGTTGGCGGGTCCGTACGGCGGCCGGCCGCGGCCAAGGCCGGCGACGGAGCGACGGCCGGCGCGGATTCGGAAACCCGCCTGATGGCCGGAGATCATCAGGCTCTGCGCCTGTGGCTGCGCCTGTTGGCCTGCACGAACGTCATCGAGCGGGCGGTGCGCGAGCGCCTGAAGGCGGAGTTCGCCATCACCCTGCCGCGCTTCGACCTGATGGCGCAACTGCAGCGGTCTGCCGACGGGCTTTCCATGGGGGAGCTTTCGCAGCGCTTGATGGTCACCGGCGGCAATGTCACTGGCATCGTCGCCGCCCTGGAGGCGGAGGGTCTGATCGTTCGGTCGCCGGACCCTAGGGACAGGCGTATTGGCCGGGTGCGGCTGACGGCCGTCGGCCGCAGCAGTTTTGACCGCATGGCCCGGGCCCATGAAGGTTGGGTGGTCGGCTTGTGCGAGGGCTTGAGCGAAGCGGAGCAAGCTGCGTTGCACGATCTGTTGGCCAAGCTCAAGCGCCATGTCTCGGCCCAACGCAACCAGGAGCATGCCGAATGTTGAGCAGCAGCAGTTATGGTGACTATCAGGCCCAGCACTTCGCTTGGCAGGCGGCCCAAGGCATTGCCCTGATCACCCTGAACCGTCCACAGCGGAAAAACCCCCTGACTTTTGCGTCCTACGCGGAACTTCGGGATCTTTTCCAAGGTCTGCGCCACGCCGAGGATGTGCGGGTGGTGATCCTCACAGGCGCCGGCGGCAACTTCTGCTCCGGGGGCGACGTGCATGAAATCATCGGCCCCTTGGTGAAGATGCCCATGCCCGAGCTGCTTGAGTTCACCCGCATGACCGGAGATCTGGTCAAGGCCATGCGCGCCTGCCCGCAGCCCATCGTGGCGGCGGTGGACGGCATCTGCGCCGGCGCGGGTGCCATGGTGGCGC
>CAYGBY010000015.1:0-34737 GCA_964348115.1 uncultured Pseudomonadales bacterium | reverse complement strand
CCCTTCGGGAGGGCCTAAAGGGCGCGCTGGCTGTGTTGCGGCTCATTGTGTGGCGGGCAAGCCACACGGCTTCGCCGCGCCTTGCCATCACGCCCTTTAGCCTCCTCTGGGCTTCCGGGACAGCACACTAGTCCAACCGGGGAACTATGCGCGACGCGCTTCCGCCGCGCGGGCATGCGCTGCAAGCCCCTCCCCGCGGGCCAGCACCGCCGCCGCCTGCGCCAGGGCTTTTGCGCCCTTGGGGGAAAGGGCGATTAGGGAGCTGCCCTTCTGAAAGTCGCCAACGCCCAAAGGGGAGGAGAAGCGGGCCGTGCCGTAGGTGGGCAGCACATGGCTGGGGCCGGCCAGATAGTCCCCCATCACTTCCGGTGAATGGGCGCCCAGAAAGATCGCCCCGGCATGGCGCACTTTGGGCAGCAGCGCGGCGGGGTCCGCCACCGCCAACTGCAAGTGCTCCGGGGCTTGGGCGTTGGCCAGGGCCACAGCCTCCGCCAGGGAGCGGGTGCGGATCAGGGCGCCGCGGTCCTGCAGCGCTTGCTGGATGACTTGGCGCCTGGCCGCTTCCGGCAGCAAGGCCTGAATGCGCTGCCCCACCTGATCAAGGTAGTCTGGGTCGGGACACAGCAGCAAGCTTTGCGCCAGCACGTCATGCTCCGCCTGGGAGAACAGATCATGCACCATCCAGTCCACCGGCGCCGTGCCGTCGGCGATGATGAGCACTTCGCTGGGGCCGGCGATAAGATCGATGCCCACGCGGCCGAAGACTTGCCGCTTGGCCTCCGCCACCCAGGCGCCGCCGGGGCCGACGATCTTGTCAACTGGCCGGATGGTCTCCGTGCCGAAGGCCAGCGCCGCCACCGCCTGGGCGCCGCCGATGGCGTAAGCCTCCTGAACGCCGGCCAGATGCAGGGCCGCCAGCGCCAAGGGGTTGCGGGCGCCGCCCGGCGTCGGCATGGCGACCGCCAGTTGCTGTACGCCGGCCACCCGTGCGGGCACGGCGGTCATCAGCACCGTGGAGGGATAGGCTGCTTGGCCGCCGGGCACGTAGATCCCCACCCGCGCCAGGGGCGTGATGCGCTGGCCGAGTTCGTTGCCCAGTTCGTCAGTGTAGCTCCAGGAAGCCCGCAGCTGTTCCCGATGGTAGCGCTCGATTCGTTGCGCCGCCTGCTCCATGGCCGTGCGCTCTGGCCTGGGCAGGTCCGCGAAGGCGGCCGCGAACTGCTTTGGGTCGAGCTGCAGGTCCGCCATGGACGCGCAGCTTAGGCCGTCCAGGCTGGCGGTGAGCTCGCGCAGCGCAGCGTCGCCTCGCCTGCGTATGGCGGCGATGATGTCCTGCACAGCCTGCTCGACTGCGGCGCTGCGTTGCTGGTCGACAGTGGCCAGGGCTGCGAAGTCCTCCCGAAATGAGGGGGAAGCGGTGTCCAGCCGGCGCATGTTCAGGTAGTGGTTCAATTTGAATTTCCCTAACCGCCGCTTGGGACAATGGGCCGCAGGCGCGCCAGCAGCGCCTCGATCGCATCGAACTTGGTCTTCATGGAGGCGCGGTTGACGATGAGGCGGGAACTGATGCGGGCGATCGTCTCATGCTCCCGAAGCCCGTTGGCCTTGAGGGTCTTGCCTGTGTCCACGATGTCCACAATGCAGTCCGCCAGATTCATCAAGGGCGCTATCTCCATGGCCCCCGCCAAGGGGATGATGGCTGCAGGACACCCCTTGGCGGCGAAGAAGCGGCGGCTTAGGTTGACGAACTTGGTGGCTACGCGGATGGCGCTTCCATGCTGCGGCCGATAGGCCAGCAGGTGCGCCGGCGCCCCGGCGGCGAAGGCGGTGACGATGCGGCAGCGGGCGATGTTCATATCGAGCCGCTCGTAATATCCATGGGGCAAAGCGGCCTCCAGCAGGGTGTCCTTGCCGACCACGCCGACATCTGCTGCTCCATGGGCCACATAGGTGGGCACATCCGCGCCCCGCATGATCACCAGCCGATGCCCGCCCGCCTGGGTGGGGAAGACCAGCTTGCGGCTGCCAGCCGGATCCTCAGCCGGCGCTATGCCGGCCTTGGCCAGCAAGGGCAGGCATTCGGCCAGCACCCGGCCGCGGTTCAGGGCGATGACGAGATGCATCCGTTCCTCCATTGTCGTTTTGCCCGGTGGGTTGTCGCGGCAAGGCCGGCCCGCAATTCGGCTAGGCCGAAACCGCGCCGCCGGGAATTTCGGAGACGCGCTGCACATCCGCCCCTAGGGTGGACAGCTTGCGCTCGATCATTTCATAGCCTCTATCGATGTGGTAGATGCGGTCCACCAGGGTCCGCCCTTTGGCCGCCAAGCCAGCCACCACCAGACTGAACGAGGCGCGCAGATCCGTGGCCATCACCGGCGCCGCCCTAAGGGACGGCACGCCCCGCACCAACGCTTGCGAGTGGCTGACCAATTCGATGTCAGCGCCGAGGCGCTGCAGTTCCTGGGTGTGCATGAAGCGGCCCTCAAAGATGTTCTCGCGTATGGTGCAGGCGCCTTCGGCGATGCTGTTCAGGGCCATGAACTGCGCCTGCATGTCCGTGGGGAAGCCGGGATAGGGCTGCGTGTCGATATCCACGGCCTTGGCGCGGCGGGGCATGTTCAACTCGATCCAATCCTGCCCGGTCTGCACTTCCGCACCAGCGGCGCGCAGCCGTTCAAGCACCGCCGCAAGGGTGTCCGGCACGGCGTCATGCAGCCGCACATGGCCTTGGGTGGCGGCCGCGGCGATGAGATAGGTGCCGGTTTCCACCCGGTCCGGCAACACCCGGTGGCTGGCGCCGTGCAGCGCATCCACCCCCCGTATGCGAATGGTGGGTCCGCCATGGCCGGAAACCCGCGCCCCCATGGCGTTGAGGAAATCGCCTAGATCGACGATCTCCGGCTCTCTGGCTGCGTTGCGCAGGAATGTCTCGCCTTGCGCTAGGGCGGCGGCCATCATCAGGTTTTCCGTGCCGCCCACGGTGGGCATGTCGAGGGTGATGTCCGCGCCCTTGAGGCCCTGCGGCGCCTTGGCCCGCACATAGCCATCCGCCACTTCGATGCTTCCTCCCAAGGCGATGAGTCCCTTTAGATGCTGATCGACAGGCCGGGCGCCAATGGCGCATCCGCCCGGCAGGGACACCTCGGCCTGCCCAAAGCGGGCCAGGAGCGGCCCTAGCACCAAAAAGGACGCCCGCATGGTCTTCACCAACTCGTAGGGCGCCCGCAAATTGTTGACCTCGCGGGCCCTCACCGAGGCCACCGCGCCCTGGGGCCCTTCCTCGACGGCGGCCACCGCGCCGAGCCGCTCAAGCAGCCTGATCATGGTGCGGATGTCGTGCAGGCGCGGCGTATTGGCGATGGCGACCGGCGCTTCGGTGAGCAGGGTTGCGGCCAGAATGGGCAGGGTGGCGTTCTTGGCCCCGGAGACGCGCAGTGCGCCCGCAAGGCGCCTGCCGCCGTTGATGAGCAGTTTGTCCATGCGGCGGGTTAGCCCGCGTCGGTGCGGATGGTGACTGCGTGCAGGGCGCCGCTGGCGATGAACTGCGCAATGCAGCCGTACACTGCTTGGTGCCTCTGCACCCGGGTCATGCCCGCGAAAGCGCTGCTGACCACCTCGATCAGGGCGCGGTTGCCCTCAATGCGGACCTGCACTTCGCTGTCGGGCAGGGCTTGGCGGATTCTGGCTGTGATTTCGTCATTCATGGATTTTTCGGTTTGGGGTTGGATTCCAGGCCCTCGCCGACGAAATCCGCCCAGGCGTCTATCACGCGGTTCAGGTCGCCGCCGTAGCGGTTGTCGGCGGCCATGCTGGCGAATTGGCTGCGGAAGGTCAGGCCGATGTTGACGCCCGCGATGATGATGTTGCCGATGCGCCAACGGCCGTCCTGCAGGACCGTGGTGTAGATGACCGAATAGACTTCGCCGCGGTCGTGGATTTCCGTCTTGACGGCGCGTCTGGCGGGGTGGCGCGCGGGACCGTCCGGCGGCAGCACCACCACTTCACCGTCGGTGAACTCGGTGAGGGCCAGGGCGTAGGTGCGGATCAGGCTCCACTTGAAAGTCTCGCTGAAGCGCGCCCGCTGCTGCGCGGTGGCGCGCCGATAGTGGGCCGCCATGACGCGGCGGGCGAAGCCCTCGAAGTCCACCGCAGAGGACAGCAGGGACTCCAATGCGGCGAAGAAGCGCTCCGGATCCTCATCCGCGTAGCCGCGCGCCGCCCCTATCAGGGCCAGCAGGCTGCGGGACGTGTCGGCGATGAATTGATGGGGCGCGGACTCGAATTCAACTTGGCTGACGGAGGCGTCCGGGGCCGCCGGGGCGGCGTCGGCGGCCTGCGCGGCGGACAGGCTGGCGCCGGCGAGCGCGGCGCCCGCCAGCAGCCATTGCCGCATGCGCTTGGTCATGTGCCCAGCCTAGTCACGAATTCGCCGACCAGGCTCTCAAGCACCAAGGCGCCCTGGGTATCATGGATTTCGTCGCCGTCCTGCAGAACATCCTCCTCCGCCCCGGGCAGCAGGCTGATGTAGCGTGCGCCCATGATGCCTTCGGTGACAATCCGGGCGCCGGTGTCACTGGCAAGCGGCCCGGCATTGGCGTCTATATCCATGAACACCACCGCCTCGCCGTAGGTGGTGTCCACTTCGATGTCGGCCACGCGGCCGATGGCGACGCCAGCCACGCTGACCCTGGCGCGGGGCCGCAGCCCGGCGACATTGTCGAAGCGGGCGGATATGCGGTAGGCGTCCTGCTCCGCAAAACTGAACCCAGCCACCTGCACCGCCAAGTAGGCCAAGGCCAGGAAACCGGCCAGCACGAAGGCTCCGACCCAGACTTCCAAGCTGCGTTTGTTCATTGCTGTGCGTTCAGGCTCCATAAACGCCATATAGGCGCAGGGTCAGCAAAAAGTCCAAGGCCAGCACCATCACTGAGGAAAGCACTACGGTTCTTGTGGTGGCCCGTCCGATGCCCTGGGCCGAGGGATAGGCGTCATAACCCTGAAAGACGGCTATCCAAGTCACCAGCATGGCGAAGACTACACTTTTCAGGGCGCCCTTGGCGACATCGTTGCGCAACTCCACCATCTCGTTCATGCCGGTCCAATAGGCCCCCCGGTCGATGCCCAGCCAGTCCACGGCCGCCACCGTGCCGGCCAGGATGGCCACCATGCTGAAGATGGCCGTTAGCGCCGGCACGCACAAAAGCCCGGCCCAAAGCCGCGGCGCCACTACGCGGCGCAGGGGATCGACGCCCATCATCTCCAGGCTGGCCAGCTGTTCGGTGGTTTTCATCAAGCCGATCTCCGCGGTGATGGCGGAACCGGCGCCGCCGGCGAACAGCAGCGCCGTCAGCACTGGCCCGAGCTCCCGCAGCAGCACCAGCGCGACACCGCCGCCCACGACGTCCTCGGCGCCGAAGCGGGCCAGCTGGGCGTGAAACTGCAAGGACAGCACGGCGCCTACGGAGACTGCCGACAGCACGATGATGGGCAGGGAGCGGACGCCCAGGTCGTAGATCTGGCGCACGAACACGCCGGCATCGCCGCGCCGCGGCAGCGAAAAGAACGCCCGCCACCACAGGATGGAGGCGCGGCCCAAGCTGGCCGTCCAGGCCAATGCGCCTTGCCCCCAGCGGCGCAGCCACTGCGTCGCCGGCGCAGTGGATGTTCGGCGCTGGCCAAAGCGCGTTGCGCGGCGGGTCATGGCGGGGCCTTCCGCTGCTGCGCCCGCCGCCGAAGGCCGTATCCCGGTGCGGCGCTGGTCATGGCTTGGTCGCCTGCTGCGGCGCCTCTTGCGGATAGTGGAAAGGCGCTGGGCCGTCCGCCAAGCCGTGGATGAATTGACGCACCAGGGGGTCAGGGTTGGCCCGTAGGGCCTGCGCATCGCCGGAGGCGACGATGCGTCCGTCGCAAAGCAGGTGAATGCGGTCGGCGATGGCCAGGGTTTCGTGGATGTCGTGGGAGACCAGCAGGCTGGTGACCCCGGGCTGTGCGTTCAAGCTGCGGATCAACTGCATGAGCACGCCCATGGCGATGGGGTCCTGTCCGGCAAAGGGCTCGTCATAGAGGATGAGGTCCGGATCCAGGGCCACCGCTCGGGCCAAGGCGACCCGGCGCGCCATGCCCCCGGACAGCTCGTTGGGCATCAGCCGCCAGGCGCCCCGCAGCCCCACCGCGTGCAGCTTCTCCAGCGCCCGCGCCCGCAGTGCCGGCTCCGGCAGGCGGGTGTGGATGCGCAGGGGAAAGGCCACGTTTTCAAATGCGCTCAGGTCCGTGAACAGCGCTGCAGACTGGAACAGCACCCCCATGCGCTTGCGCAGCGCGAACAACTGGCGACGGGAAAGGGTGGCCACCTGCAGGCCATCGAGAAGGACTAGGCCGCTCAAGGGTGCGAGCTGCCCGCAGATAAGCCGCAGCAGAGTGGTCTTGCCGCTGCCGCTAGGGCCGATGATGGCGGTGATTTTTCCCGCCGGAGCCGTTAAGGACACGCCGTCCAAGAGCAGGCGTCCGCCCACCCGATAGCGCAGGTTGCGGATGTCCACGAAATTCTTGGCGCCGGCGACATTCATGGACGCATTATGCTGACTATTGGGCTGACAGGGACTAAAGTTGAATATCCTTATGCGAATGGCAGTCCGGTTCAATCCTGATGTGGCTTCCGCTGCTTGCGCTGATCATTGGCTTCATGCTGCTAGTCTGGAGTGCGGACAAGTTCCTGTCCGGGGCCGCCAGCACCGCCAGCAACCTGGGCGTCTCCAAGATGGTCATCGGGCTGACCGTTGTGTCCTTGGGCACCTCCGCCCCGGAGATTCTGGTGGCCTTGGCCGCCGCCTTCGAGGGCAACCCGCTGTTGGCGGTGGGCAACGCCATCGGCTCCAACATCGCCAACATCGGGTTGGTGTTGGGGATAACCGCCATTGTCGCCCCACTGCGGTTTTCCAAGCGGGTGCGGCGTGCGGAACTCCCGTGGCTGTTGGGCGCCACCTTCTTGGCGTTGGCGCTGATGTTCGACTTGGAGCTTGGGCCTGTGGATGGGCTGCTGCTGCTGGGCGGACTGTGCCTGATCTTCTACCTGCTGATGTTCGGTCCCTCCAGCTCGCGGCCGGAACTGGCGGAAACCCTGCGCGAGGAACTGGCCGAATTGCCGCAAATGCGCACTTGGCAAGGCGCCGTCTGGCTGCTGGTGGGGCTGGTGCTGCTGGTGTTGAGCGCGGAGCTGCTGGTTTGGGCGGCGTCAAACATCGCCTTGCGCCTTGGGGTCGGCGACATGCTTATCGGCCTGACCATCGTGGCTGTAGGCACAAGCCTGCCGGAGCTTGCCGCCACCGTGGGCGCCGCGGTCAAGGGCCATACGGACATCGCCATCGGCAACGTGGTGGGCTCCAACATCCTCAACATATTGGCGGTGCTGGCTGTGCCGGGGCTCATCACCAACACGCAGATAGAGGCGGTGGCTCTGTGGCGGGACTGCGGCGCCATGTTGGCGTTGACCCTGCTGTTGGCCCTGTTTGCTTACGGCATCAACTCAAGGCCGGTGGTCACGCGCTTTGAAGGAGCGGTGATGCTGTTGGCCTGGATTGGCTACAACATGCTGCTGATCCAGTACGCGGTGGCCTAGGGTGGCGACCCTGGGCCAAGCCGTCAAACTGGTCGCCTTTGATGTGGATGGGGTGCTCACTGAAGGGCGCATCACCTACAGCTCCGCTGGCGATGAATTGCTTTCCTTCCACGTGCATGACGGGGCCGCCATCAAGCGGCTGCGGGCCGGCGGCATCGAAGTGGCGCTGATCACCGGGCGACGCTCCGCCATGGTGTCCAGACGGGCGCGGGAACTGGGCGTAAAACACGCCCTGCAGGGCGTGCGCGACAAACTGCCGGCGCTGCAGGCCCTATTGACCGAACTGCGCCTGACCCCTGAACAATGCGCCTACGTAGGTGATGACCATGCGGACCTGGCGGCGCTGCGCTGGGTGGGCTTGCCCATTGCGGTGCCCAATGCCCAGCCGGAAGTGCGCGCCGCCGCGCAACTGATTACTTCCTGCCCGGGTGGCCAGGGCGTCGCTGCGGAAATCTGCCGCTTGCTGCTTGGCTAGTGTGATGTCCCGCAAGTAAGTGTGACTATTCGTGGCCTTTTTGGCCCTCGGCCGCGTTGCTCCTCCTTGCGTGGGGCCCGCCACAGGGTGTCGTCGCGCCTTGCCGGGAGCCAAAACGGCCTGGCGACTAAAACCCACTTACTTGCGGGACAGCACACTATGGAACCTCTGGCCAAGTCGCGTTCGCCCAGCGCCCCGCTCTCAGCAGCGGGAGAGGGCGTTGCGGCCATGGGAAAGCGACCCGCAGAGCAGAGGGCATTCCACGGTCCGCACACCGCTGGGTGCCCTTCGGGACGGCCTAAAGGGCGCGCTGGCCATGTTGCGGCTCATTGTGTGGGGGTAAGCCACAGGGCGTCGCCGCGCCTTGCCATCACGCCCCTTAGGCTCCTCTGGGCTTCCGGGACTTGTGCAGAGGTTCCCTAATGCGCATATTGCGCCAGGGCCACTGATGGTCGCGTTGCATCTTGTCGTTTGCGCACCAAGGGCGAGCCCCTCGCGCTCCCGGGCTGGGGGCTGCGAGCGCTGGCCTGCGATTGCAGGCATGGCCAAGACTATGGGGGATGGAGCAGGCGCACGCTCAAGGATGCCAGTCGGAAGGGGGCGCGGCCAGTGCGATTGGCGCCGCAGACAACCCCCCGCCTTGGCGGCCAGGGCGCTGAACCGGCGCGACATTCGGCGACGCATCAAGCGCTTGGACGCACTGTGCGGGCGTCGCGGGACATGAGGCAGTTGCCGCTGCTGGCTGGGGTCCTGTTGGCGGTGGGCATGTTGCTGCTGGCCTTCTATCTGGCGCCTTGGCGAGGCGCCGTGACGCCTCGGCAACTGCCGCCGGAACTGCGCGAAGAGCCGGATCTGCACCTTGAGGACGTCTACATCGAGCAGTACCAGGACGATGGCGCCCTGCAGTACAGCCTGCGCGCACAGCGCGTTCTGCACTTTGAGCACGACCATACCCGCATGGCGGCGCCGGAGCTGCTCCTGTTCGATCCGCCCAACCCGCCGTGGCGCATCAGCGCGGCGCAGGGCCAGTTCGTTGGCCGCGCCGGACGGGAGGAACTGCTTCTTCAGGGCCATGTGGCGTTGCGCCGGGAGGCGGACGAACGGTTCCGCTTCATCAGCGTGCACACGCCCCTGCTGCGCGTCTATCCGGCGCAGCGGCGCGTGGAGACCGATCAGGATGTTATCATTGAAACCAATGCGGGCCGCACGGTCGCCCAAGGGCTTGGCGGCGTTTTGGGGCAAAGGTTTTTGACGTTGCAGTCCGATGCAGATGCATCCGTTAAGTCAGTCATCCTGCCGGGGGGGCGCTTGCGCCCCTGACCGTCATCCGCCCCCGGCGGGCGGCTAGGCGGATGGCTATCCTGGAAGCCCACAATCTGCGCAAGGCCTACCGCAACCGCTTGGCGGTGGACGGCGTAAGCCTGTCGCTGCGCAGCGGCGAAGTCGTTGGCCTGCTTGGTCCCAACGGCGCCGGCAAAACCACCTGCTTCCACATGATCGTGGGCCTGCTGCGGACCGAAGGCGGGGAGATCGCCTTGGACGGCCGGTCCCTGACCCGGGCGCCCATGCACACCCGGGCCAAGGCCGGCATTGGCTATCTGCCCCAAGAGGCCAGCGTGTTCCGCAAGCTCACCACTGAAGACAACATTCGCGCCATCCTGGAGCTTCAAAAGCACTTGGACCGCGCGGCGCAGAAGCAGCGCCTGGAGCAGCTGCTCAGCGAATTTCACTTGGGTCCGGTGCGCAAGTCCTTGAGCGAAAGGCTTTCCGGCGGGGAGCGCAGGCGGCTGGAGATCGCCCGGGCCTTGGCTAGCGAACCCCGCTTTATGCTGCTCGATGAGCCCTTCGCCGGGGTGGACCCCATCTCCGTAGGCGAAATCAAGCTGCAGGTGCGGGACTTGGTGGCCCGCGGCATTGGGGTGCTGATCACCGACCACAATGTGCGGGACACCCTGGATATTTGCGACCGCGCCTACATCGTCAGCGACGGCCACCTGATTGCGGAAGGGGACGCCGAGGCGATAATGGCCAACGAGACGGTGCGCACCGTTTATTTGGGCGAGGGGTTCAGGCTGTGAAGGCCGTTGCGCGGGCAGGGCCATGAAACAGGGGCTCGCCATGCGGCTGGGGCAGCAGCAGGTCATCGCCCCGCAGCTGCAGCAAGCCATCCGCATGTTGCAGCTTTCCGCCCGGGAATTGCGGCAGGAGATGCAGGAGGCGTTGGAATCCAACCCCTTGCTGGAGTTCGACGAGGCGGAGCAGCAACCCGAGGCCGCGACCGCGGAGGGACCAAGCGATGCCGCGGAGCCGCCCGATTTGCAGTTGGATGAATTGCAGGTCATCCCTGAAGACCTGCCCATTGACAGCAGATGGGATGACCTGTACCAAGGCGCCGCCGCGCCGCGGGCCAAGGCCGCCGACGATGGGGAGCCTCTGGAGGCCGCCGCCGGGGAATCCTTGCAGGACCACCTGCGCTGGCAGTTGAACCTGAGCGACCTGCCGGAGCGCGAGCAGCTCATCGCCATGGTCATCATCGACGCCATCGATACGGACGGCATGTTGGCGGCGGACATTGCTGATTTGGCGGCCAGCTTCGCCCCCGCCCTGGGCGTTGAGGAAGCAACTGTGGCCAAGGTCCTCGACTGGGTGCAGCAACTGGACCCGCCGGGCGTCGGCGCGCGCTGCCTGGCGGAGTGTTTGCGCCTGCAGTTGGCCCGGCTGTCGGCGGCCGTTCCGTGGCGGCGCGAGGCCATGCACTTGGTCAGCCACCACTTGGACCTGCTGGCGGCCAAGGACTTCAAGACCCTGCAGCGCAAAACCAAGTGCGGTGAGGCCGAGATGCGGGAAGTCGCCGCGTTGATCGGCCAGCTCAATCCCCGCCCGGGCGCCGCCTACTCCACGGCGCCCATCGAGTATGTGGTGCCGGATGTGCTGGTGCGCAAGCGCGGGCGGCGCTGGACAGTGGAGCTGAACCCGGACTCCCTGCCCAGGCTGCGCATCAACCAAGACTACGCTGCGCTGGCCAAGGGGGCCAACAGCAGCCGCGACCAAGCCTTCCTGCGCGACAACCTCAACGAAGCCAACTGGTTTCTCAAATGCGTGCAGAGCCGCCATGACACCCTGCTGAAGGTGGCCACCGCCATCGTCGCGGTGCAGCAGGGCTTTCTCGAGCATGGCGAAGCGGAAATGAAGCCCTTGGTGCTGCGCGACATAGCCAAGAAGGTGGACATGCACGACTCCACCATTTCCCGGGTCACCAGCCGCAAGTACATGCACACTCCGCGGGGCGTTTTTGAACTCAAGTACTTCTTCTCCAGCCACGTAACCAACGCCGAAGGCGGGGAAGTGTCCAGCACTGCCGTTCGTGCGCTGATACGCAGCCTGACTGCCGAGGAGAACCCGAAGAAGCCATTGAGCGACAGCAAGATAGCGGCAATACTGGCGACCCACAACATCAATGTCGCCAGGCGCACAGTGGCCAAGTACCGCGAATCCATGGCCATACCGCCGTCCAGCAAGCGCAAACGCCTTGTCTGAGCAGCGCCTGACGGCAACCACAGGAGGCAACGAATGCAGTTGAGCATCTCTGGGCACCACATCGACGTCACCGACGCCCTGAGGGACTATGTCACCGGCAAGCTGACCAAGCTGGAGCGCCATTACGACCACATCACCAACACCCATGTAGTGCTTAGCGTGGAGAAGCTGAACCACAAGGCGGAGGCCACCGCCCATGTCAGCGGCGCGGAACTGTTTGCGGACGCGGTGTCCGAAGATCTCTACGCCGCCATCGATCTGCTGGCGGACAAGCTTGACCGCCAAGTTATCAAGCACAAGGAAAAATTGATCGACCGCCACCACGGGCGGGGGTAGCGCAGGGTTCGGGACAGTGGATATGGCGCATCTCTTGCCCCCTGCCTGCGTGCGCTGGGCGGTCGCAGCCGCCAGCCGCAAGAGGGCGCTGGACATGGCCGCCGACACCTTGGCCGCGGCCCATGCGCAGCTGGATGCACGCGGCCTGTTCAACGCCCTGATGGCGCGGGAACTGCTTGGCAGCACCGGCTTGGGAGAGGGCGTGGCCATCCCCCATTGCCGCCTGGACTGCCCGCACCTTGTCGGCGGGCTGTTCTCCTTGGCCGAGCCGGTGGGCTTTCAGGCCGTGGATGGCCAGCCCGTGGACCTGCTGTTTGTCCTAGTGGCGCCCTTGCACGAGGCCAAGGCCCATCTGGAGGTGTTGGCGAACCTGGCCGCCATTTTCGCCGACAGCAGGCAGTGCGCCCGCTTGCGCGCCGCCGCCTGTGCGGAGGAGCTGCGCACGCGCTTTCTCGAAGCCGACCGCAGCAGGGCTTCCTTGCGGGCGCCCGCATGAGGCTGGTCATCATCAGCGGCCGTTCCGGGTCTGGCAAAAGCACTGCCCTGAAGGCGCTGGAGGACATTGGCTTCCACTGCATCGACAACATTCCCGTGCAGCTTCTGCCCATGTTGTTGGACGCTGAGCACCTGAATGGCGGGCGCGGCCGGCGGAACTTGGCGGTCGGCATCGATGTGCGCAACGCCAGCATCGAGCGGTTTTCCGCCGTTTGGCCCAACATTAGCGGCCGAACGGATGTTAATTGCGAGATACTCTACCTCAATGCCGCCAGCCCCGTCCTGGTGCAGCGCTTCAGCGAAACCCGCCGGCGCCACCCGTTGACCGCCGCGCACGTGGATCTGCGCCAAGCCATAGATGCGGAACGGGATCTGCTTTACGACATTGCCGACTTGGCGGACTTGATCATCGACACCACCCGGCTGCGCGCCGCTGAATTGGTGGGCATCATCCAGGATCGCATCGCAACCAAGCCCGCGAAGAAACCCAGCTTGCTGTTCCTTTCCTTCGGCTTCAAGTTCGGCATTCCGGTGGATGCGCATCTGGTGTTCGATCTGCGCTGTCTGCCCAACCCCCACTGGGTGGCGGAACTGCGGCCGCGCACCGGCCTGGACGCCAAGGTCTCGGAGTACTTGGCGAACGACGACACCGTGGGCAGGATGTTCCGGCACATCGCCGGCTTCCTGGACGTCTGGCTGCCGGAGATGGAAGCCAGTCATCAAGCCTATATGAATGTGGGTTTGGGCTGCACCGGCGGGCGGCATCGCGCGGTCTATATGGCGGAGCGTCTGGCGGCCCATTGCAAGGCGTGCGACGCCCAGGTGCTGGTGCGCCATCGGGAGCTTGCGGCCGCGAGGGCGGCGCCATGAAGCGCACGCAGGTCACCTTGGTCAACAAGCTGGGCCTGCACGCCCGGGCGGCGGCCAGATTGGTGCATTTGGCCAAGACCTTCGCCAGCGATGTGCGCCTTGGCCGGAATGGGGAGCTGAAAGACGCCAAGAGCATCATGAGCGTTCTGTTGTTGGCCGCGCCAGTGGGGGCAGTGCTGGATCTGCAGGCGGATGGCGAGGACGAAACTTCGGCCTTGGCCGCCATCCGGCAACTCATCGCAGACCGCTTTGGCGAAGCCGAATAGGCCGTCTGTGGACTTCGAGGAGCGCTTTGGCCAGGTCTTGAGGTCCTATGGGGCCGGAACCCTTGGCGAACAGCGCCACCTGCTGCGTTCGCTGAAGCCGCCGGAACTGGCCGATCTGCTGGAGGCGACCCCCCCTCGGGTGCGGCGCTATCTGTGGGAACTGATCGATGAGGAGGCCGCCGGCCAGGTGCTGCAGCATCTTGGCGATGACGTGCTGCAGGAAATTCTGGAGGGCATGAACACCGCCCAGTTGGTGGCGGCGGCTGACGATCTGGATGTGGACGATCAGGCGGACCTGCTGCAGCAGTTGCCCAACGCCATCGCCGCGCAGGTGTTGAATTCCCTGGACTCAGTGGACCGGCAGCGCCTGGAGTCCCTGCTCTCCTACCCGGAGGACAGCGCTGGCGGCATGATGGACACCGATGTGGTGACCGTGCGTCCGCGCCATGCGCTGGAGATCGTGCTGCGCTACCTGCGCCTGCGCAAGGAACTGCCAAAGAACACCGACAAGCTCTTCGTGGTGAATAGCCGCAACGAATACGTGGGCGCCCTGTCTCTTTCGCGCATCCTGACCGCAGGCTCCAGCGTCACCGTGCGCGAGGTCATGGACACGGACTTCCGCGCAATTCCCGTGGACATGCCGGACGCTGAAGTGGCGGCCGTCTTCAGCGACGAGGATCTGCTTTCGGCGCCGGTGGTGGATGCGCAAGGACGTCTGCTGGGCCGCATCACCATCGATGACGTAGTGGATGTCATCCATGAGGATGCCGATGAGGCGGTGATGGCCCGCGCCGGCCTCGATGCGGATGAGGACACTTTCGCGCCGGTGATCAAGTCCGCCCGCCGCCGCGCCGTTTGGTTGGGCATCAACCTGATCACGGCCTTTCTGGCGGCGGCGGTGATCAACGTATTTGAAGCCACCATCGCCGAGGTGGTTGCGCTGGCCGTGCTGCTGCCCATTGTCGCCAGCATGGGCGGCATCGCCGGCACCCAGACCCTGACCCTGGTGATCCGGGGCTTGGTGCAAGGCCATGTCAACCGCGCCAACCTGCTGATGCTGATGAACCGGGAATTCGGCGTCGCCGCGCTGAACGGCCTGCTGTGGGCCAGCTTGGTGGCATTGGCCGCCATGGTCGCCTTTCAGGACGCCACGCTGGGTTTGGTCATCGCCGTGGCGTTGGTCATCAACCTGCTGGTGGCGGTGGTGTCCGGCAGCCTGCTGCCGAGCGTACTGAACCGCATGTCCATAGACCCAGCCATCGCCGGCGGCGTCATTCTCACCACCATCACCGACGTCACGGGCTTCTTCGTCTTCTTGGGCCTCGCCACTTGGGCTTACGCCTGAAGCGCCCCCCGGAAGCCCAGAGGAGCCTAAAGGGCGTGGTGGCAAGGCGCGGCGAAGCCGTGTGGCTTGCCCCCCACACAATGAGCCGCAACACGGCCAGCGCGCCCTTTAGGCCCTCCCGAAGGGCGCCCCGCGGCGCACGGACTGCGGAATCCCCACCGCGCTGCGGCTCGCCCTCCCACGGCCGCAACGCCGTCTCCATCCGCGAACAGCGGGGCGCTGGGCGAACGCGACTTGTTCAGGGGTTCCCTAGTGCCCTGTCCCGCAAGTAAGCGTGATTATTCGTGGCCCTTTTCGCCCCCGGCCGCGTTGCTCCTGCTTGCGTGGGGCCCGCCACAGGGCTTCGTCGCGCCTTGCCGGGAGCCAAAATGGCCTAGCGACCAAAACCCACTTACGTGCGGGACAGCACACACTAGCGTCCCGCCACCGTCATGCTGGAGATGAGCACGCTGGGGCTTATGACGGCGCTGCGCTGGTCAGGGTCGTCCCCCACCGCGGCGAGGTTGCGCATCATGTCTTTCAGGTTGGAGGCGATGGTCAGTTCGTGCACAGGGTGCTGGATTTCGCCATTGCTCACCCAGAAGCCGGCGGCGCCCCGGGAGTAGTCGCCGGTGACTAGGTTCACGCCCTGGCCCATCAGTTCGGTGACGTACAGCCCCTCGCGCATTTCGCGCAGCAGGGCTTGCCGCGGCAGGGTTCGGCCTTCCAGGACCAAGTTGTGGACGCCGCCCGCGTTGCCGGTGGTGGGCATTGCCAGACGGCGGCCGGAATAGGCGGACAGGGCGTAGCTGCGCACCTTGCCGGCGGCGATGAACGCCTTGGCTGAGGTGGCCACGCCATCCTGGTCAAAGGCGGCGCTGCCTAGGCGCCCTGGCAGCAAGGGGTCCTCCCGCAGCGATAGATGGGCGCTGGCCACGGACCTGTTCAGGGAATCCACCAGGAAGGATGCCTGGCGGTACAGGGCGCCGCCGCTCAGGGCGGCGATCAGGTGGCCGGCTAGGGAGCGGGCCGCTTGGGGGGAGAACAGCACCGGGTAGGTCCCGGTGGCCACTTGGCGTGGCGACAGCCGGGCAAGGGTGCGCTCGGCGGCGGTTTTGCCCACTGCTTCCGGCGTCTCCAGCGCCGCGGGATTGCGGTTGACGGTGTACCAGTAGTCGCGCTGCATCCCGTCGCCATTCTGTGCAATGAGGACGCAAGCGAGGCTGTGGATGGTGGCGCAACTGACGCCCATGAAGCCGTGGGAGTTGCCATATAGGGTGCAGGATTGCGCCATGTTCAGTTCGGCGCCTTCGGAGTTGCCGATGCGGGCGTCTGCGGCGAAGCCGGCCGCTTCGCAGGTTCGGGCCAAGTCGATGGCGGCATCGGTGTCAAAGGGGGCGGGGTGGAAAAGATCCAGGTCCGGCGGATCCTTGGCCATTAGCGCAGCATCGGCTAAGCCATTGCACTTGTCCTCCTGCGTGTGGCGGGCGATGGCGGCGGCTCTGGCCACCGTCTCGCGAACGGCCGACTTGCGGCTGTCCGATGTTCTGGCGGCGCCCATGCGCTGGCCGTCATGCAGGGTGATGTCGAAACCGCGCTCGGAATGAAACTCCACTGTCTCCAGAGCGTTCTTGCGCACCTTCACCGTCAGGCCGGTCTCCTGGCCGACGGAGACCTCAGCAGCGCTGGCCCCAGATCGTTTCGCCTCATCGAGGATGACTTGCGCCAAGGCTTGCAGGGCGGGGATCTGTTCGCGGATATCCGCTTCCTGGCGCATGTCAGCGCGCCTTCCCGCGGGTCGCCCTGATCATCCGTAGGCCCTCCGTTGTCCTGTCCAGGCTGCTTGGCATCCAGTGCGGCTCAGTACGCTATGCGGGCTCGGCCGAGGTGCCGCCGATGGTGATCTCATCCACCAGCAGGGTGGGCTGGCCCACCCCCACCGGCACCGTCTGTCCCTCCTTGCCGCACACGCCGACGCCCTGATCCAAGGCCAGGTCGCTGCCCACCATGGACACCCGGGTCATCACCTGCGGGCCATTGCCGATAAGGGTGGCGCCGCGGATGGGACGCGTCACCTTGCCGCCCTCGATCAGGTATGCCTCGGTGGCGGAAAACACAAAACGCCCGGACGTGATGTCCACTTGCCCGCCGCCGAAGTTCAGGGCGTACACCCCCTTGGGGCAGGCGGCGATGATCTCTTCCGGGGCGTGGCGGCCGGGCTGCATGAAGGTGTTCGTCATGCGTGGCATGGGCGCGTGGGCGTAGGATTGGCGGCGCCCGTTGCCGGTGGGCGCCGTTCCCATCAGGCGGGCGTTCAGCTTGTCCTGCAGATAGCCCTTGAGGATGCCGTTCTCGATCAGCACCGTGGGGCCGGTGGGTGTGCCTTCGTCGTCCACGGTCAAGGAGCCGCGCCGGTCGGGCAGGGCGCCATCGTCGATGACCGTGCAGGCTGGGGAGGCCACCTGTTCGCCGATGCGATTGGCGAAGGCGGAGCTGCCCCTGCGGTTGAAATCTCCTTCCAGGCCGTGGCCCACGGCCTCGTGCAGCAGCACGCCCGGCCAGCCTGGGCCGAGCACGACGGGCATGGCGCCCGCTGGGGCGTCCACCGCATCGAGGTTGACCAAGGCGGCGCGCACCGCTTCCCGGGCCAACCCCTCCACCCAGCCGTCGCCGAACGCCGAAAGGCCGCAACGCCCGCCAGCGCCGCTGTAGCCCCGCTCGCGGCGCTGGCCCTGCATGACGATGACGGACACATCGAGCCGCACCATGGGCCGGAAGTCCGCGGCGCAAACGCCGTCCGTGGCCATGACCAGCATGGTTTCGTGGCCCAAGGACAACTGTACGTTGACCTGCTGCACCCGGTTGTCCACTGTGCGGGCGGCTCGGTCCGCCTGCGCGAGCAGGGCGACCTTGTCCTCGGAACTGAGGCCGGGAATGGGGTTGTCCGGCCCATATACCGGCGGCGCCGCAACCGCTGCGCCCCGGGGCCGGGCGGCGGCTAGGGAACCCGCCCCGCCGGAGCGCAGTATGGAGCGGGCGGCCTGCACGGCGTTGCTGAAGCCGTGCGGATGGATGTCGTCAGCATAGGCTGCGCCGGTGGCTTCCCCGCTTATCGCCCGTACGCCAAGCCCCCGGTCCAGATCAAAGCCGCCCTGTTTGACCAGACCATCCTCCAGCGCCCAGCTTTCCGCCACCCGGTTTTGGAAGAAGGCCTCCCCTAAGTCCGCGCCTGCCGCCGACAGGCGGCCTAGGGCCTGCTGCACAGCCTCGCGGTCGAGCTCGCCCGGGGCAAGCAGCGCCGCCTCAGCGGCGCCCAGCAAATCGTTCATCCTCCCTCCTTGGCTGGCGCCTGTTGCTCGGCGAGCTCATCAAAGGATTGCAGAGCGTCGTTCCAGATGCCCACCAGCTTCACTTCCGGATCCTCCCAAGGGCCGCTGACCTCGTACTTGGCGCTGCTGAACAGCTTGATCTGGTTTTTCAGCGCCTGCTGTCCGGCCAACACCGCAAGCCCGGCCACGGGGTTGGCCAAGGAGACGTAGACGGCGTACCAAGGCAGGCTGTCGCTGACTGGCAGGGTGACTATCATCTCATTGTTGTTCATGGCGCCCGCCACCAGATCCACGCTGCCGGCCAGCTTGAAGTCCGCCCCGGAACCCTTCATTTTAGCAGGCTCCAGGAAAGTCAGCAGGCCGTTGTCCAAGCGCGTTTCGGCCTTGATGGTGTCGAAGCTGATGCCCTTGCCGGTCAGGTCCTTGAAGTTGAAGTTCATGCGCTTGGCGATGGTGGTGAAGTTCAGCAGGCTGAACAGGCGCGCCGTGCCGGCGCCGCTGTCCACATCCAGAAACTGACCGTTCCTGGCCTGAAAGGAAACCCTGCCGGTGAGGGTTTCGCTGGAGAAGTTCAAGGGCGACCCGGGCCAGCTGCCGGACAGGCGCAACTCGGCGGATTCCGAGGCGAGGCTGGGCGCATAGCCCCATAGGGGCAGGACTTCCTGCAGATCCGCCATGGTGATCTTGGCGGCTGCTTCACTGCGGTTTGCATCGCCGCGCCATAGCAGGCTCTCCTCAGCGCTGATGTTGGCGCCTTTGAGCTCGGCCTCAAGTTCCTCCAGCAGCAGCCCTTCGGCTTGTGGACGCATGACGAAGGACCAGCGACCGAAGTCCTCATCGCCCACATGCACCGAGTCGATGCTTACCGCGGCTTCCGGCAGGCGATGGATGACTTCCACATCCAGGGGATCGGCAGTGTCCGCCTCGTCCTGGGCGGGCAGGCGCAGCAGGTCCAGATGCACCGCCAGCAGGCCTTCGGCTGGGCTGCGCAGTTCGCCCACGATGTCCTCGCCGGCGAAAGCCAAAGCCATCACGTCATCCCGGTAGCTGCCCTTGACGGTGACCTTGGCGAAGCTGGTGTCCTCGATGAGAACCTCATCCACCTGCACATCCTGGAGCCGCCACGGCAGGGGAAATTCAAGCGCATCGTCATCCTGGAGCCATTCCTGCACATCGACGCGCTCCAAGCCGCCGCTGATGAGCACTTCGTCTGCATCCATGGGCAGAGTCGGCGGCGGGTGATGCACGCCGAAGGCGCCGCGCAGGGGCGCTTCGTCCACATGCAGCCAGCCTTGCACGACGCCATGCTGCAATTGCAGCAGGCTGTGGCGCTCCTGAAACAGCATGTCCACCTCGGTGGCCCTCGGCGTCTCCTGGGCCTTGCCGAAGACGCCGGGCAGATGCAGGGCCAGCCCTTGCAGATCCGTGCGTGCGCTCAGCCTTGGGTCGCCGCCGTCCAAGGGTATGCTGAGGGTGGCGGCAAAGGGAAAGGCCCCTGAGGCCAGGCCGAGATCCGTCATGGCCGCCAGATGATAGACGTCCTCCGGGGTGGCGACGCCGTCGATGTGGAAGCGCATGGCGTCTTCCCCGGCAACGGCCCTTAGGGTGGCGGCGCGCCCAAACAGGGTTGCGGCTAGGGCGTTGGAGTTCAGGGCGTAGGGGAAGCGATAGGTGGCTTGGCCGAAGAGCCCGGCCAGACGCAGGCGGTAGTTGGGCAGATCCAAGCTGAGGTCGCTGAGATCGATGTCCAGATCCGCATCGAAGGGGGCATCGACCTGATGCTCGTTTAGGGGGATGAACAACTCGCCAGCCAGTCCCAGTTGCCCGGCGCCGTCCCATTGCGGCTGCACGAAGTCCATCCACTCCCAGATGGGCGAAGTGCGGATGTAGTTAAGGGCCGCCCCGGCATCGACCGCGGCCTGCATGTGAATGGCGGCGAAGGCGCCGTTGCCGCCCAGGTGGATGCGGCTGTCGCGAAATCCCACGCCCAAGGAGGCCGCCGCGTCCACCTCGGCGAAGATATCCTCGCCGCTCACCTCGACCCGGCCGCTGACCTGCTGCAGCGCCGGCCAGTCGCGATGATAGGCCACCTCCGCGCCGCTCAGTTGGGCCGCCATCGCCGCCCGCCGCGAGAAGTCCCCGGGCTTGGTGTGAACCTGGCCTTGGTAGGCCATTCTCAGATTGGCCAATTGCCCTTGGCGGGGCGCCTCGTGCAGCCACTGCTGCAGGTCTTCGGACAGGGTGATGGGAACAAAGGGCTTGGCTTGGTCCACCATCAGGCGGTCCGCGTTGGCCAGCAGGGACAGCCGCTGCCGCATCCGTTCCGCTGGCCGGGCCAAGGCGAAAGCGCCAGCCAGCGGCCCCTCAGGCAGTTCCGCCCGGAAGGTTGGGGAGCGCAGACCGAGGTAGCCGTCCGAGAACCAGCCGTGGATGTGCGCCTGCACATTGCGCAGCCGCCAACTCTCGCGGAACGTATCCGCAAAGTGAATCTCCAGGGCATCCGAGTTCAACGCCAGCAGCAGACCCTGCTCATAGCCGAGAAGCGAGCCTTGGCCGTGCCGCAACAGGGGCACGCCGCGGTAGGGCGCCAGGGACAGGCCGTCCAGGGTGGCGGCGAAAGCGATCCCCCCTTGATGGAAGCCGATGCGCAGGTTGCGCAGGTTCCCGCCCGGGTCCATCCCTTGCAGCCACTCCGCCACTTCGCTGCCGGGCAAGGTGGCCGCGAGCACTTTGGCCAGGGTGTGCAGGGACAGAGCCTTCGCCCAGAGATCGGCGACGCCTCCGTCATAGTGGGCAAGCATCCGCTCCAGGGGCAGGACGCCGGCATCGTTGCTGAGTGCGCCCTCGGTGATGAGGGCGGTGTGGGCGTCTGCGAACGAGGCCACCTGTACGCTTAGGCTGGCGCGGGCGCCGCCGCCTTCTCCGGCTTCGCCGTCCCGCGACTCGAGGGCCAGCGCGGCAGCGAACGCGCCCCCGCCCGCGGCGCCCCGTTGCGCCCATTGCCCGTCCAGGCTGAACTGCGCATCCGCCGCAAGGCTCTCCCAAGGCAGGTAGGCGGGCGGCAGGCTCAGGGCGCCCGTGACCAGCAGGTGGCGTTCAGCAGGACGGGTGGACAGGTGATTGGGGTAGGCGCGCCAATTCAGGTGCAGCGTGCAGTCCTCGGCGCAATTCGGTCGGCTCAGGGCAAGGTCGAAGCCGTGCAGTCCGTCGCGGTTCAGGGCGTGCAGCTGCATGTCCAGATCGCTGTCCGGCGCCCCCGCCACCGCCAGCCGCCCGCGCAGACGGATTTCGTCCGTGTAGGTCAGCAGGCCTGCCCAGTCCAGCTTCTGGGTCTCTTCCCCGACACCGGCAATGGCCCAGCCGGTGTCGCTGCGCACTAGGTTCAGGGCGCCGCGCTCCAAGGATATTCGCTCCATGATCAAGCGGTTGCGCCGCAGGGTCTCCAGCCAGTCCAACTCGATGAGCACTTGCTCCGCCCAGCCGGCTGGCGTCTCCACCCGCTGCACCCGCACCACCGGATTCAGGCCGTCCCAACTGCCGTGCAAGCCGGTCAAGCTGGCCTGATCGCCAAGATAGGCGTTGACGGCCCCCTCAAAGTCATGCAGCAGCCACATGCCTAAGCGTCCACCGCCCTGCACAAGGGCGGCCATCAGCAATAGCAGCGTCAGCCAACCTGTCCAATGATTGGCGAGCAGTGGGCGCACGGCGGCCAGCCCCGGCTACCGAGCGGCTTCTTGGGCGAGCACCAAGTCAAAGGCGCCCGGGCCGTAGCTTGGCTCCACCTGCAGCCGCATCTGCAGCCCAACTTGGCTCGCCAGTGCGGAAAGAAGGTCCGCGTCCTCATCGAGCAGACGGTCCACCACCGCTTCGGACGCCCGTATCAGGTAGCTGGCGTCGGGATCTGGCCGCTGGCAGCGCGCGTCGCGCAGGATGGCGCGGAAAATGTCTATGCAAGTGGTTTCGCTGGTCTGCGTCAGGCCCATGCCCGCGCACAGTGGACAGGGTTCGCACAGTTGCTGCAGCAGGCTTTCCTTGGTGCGTTTGCGGCTGATCTGCACCAGTCCCAAGGAGGAAAAGCCGTCGAAGGCGAAGCGCGCCCGGTCGCCGACGCTTGCGCTCTCCAAGGTGCGCAGCACTTGGCGTTGGTGTTCCGCATCCTCCATATCGATGAAGTCCACCACGATGATGCCGCCGATGTTGCGCAGGCGCAGTTGCCTGGGGATAACGCTGGCCGCCTCCAAGTTGGTTCGGTAAATGGTCTCCTCAAAGCGGTTGCCGCCCAGGAAGCTGCCGGTGTTGACGTCGATGGTGGTCATCGCCTCGGTTTGCTCGATGACCAGAAATCCGCCGCATCTGAGCGCCACCCGGGGCTTCAGGGCGCGGGCGATTTCCTCCTCGATGCCGAAGCTCTCGAACAGCGGGCGCGGACCCTCGTAGATTTCGATGCGGTCGACGATTTCCGGCAAATGTTTGGCGGCGAAGGCTGCCGTTCGGCGGCGGCATTCCGCATCATCGATGAGTATGCGCTTAAGCCTTGGTCTGCACAGCTCCCGCAGCACGCGCAGATGCAGGGGCGGCTCTTCATAGACCAAGGTGGGTCCGTCCGCCTCAGCCCGCTGAGCCCTGATTTGGTCCCACACCTGCGCAAGCTGTTTGATGTCCGCTTCGATGGTGGCGTACGCAGCGCCCTCCCCGGCGGTGCGGGCGATGACGCCCGCCTCCACGTCCAGCTCGGCCAGCGCTTCGGCGATTAGGTCGCGCAGCCGGTCGCGTTCCCGTTCATCGGCGATGCGCCGGGAAACGCCAATCTGCCTGCCCAGAGGCATCATGACCACATGATTGGCGGCGATGGACAGTTCCGTGGTCAGGCGCACGCCCTTGTGGGCGATGGGATCCTTGGTTGCCTGCACCAGTATGCGCTGGCCTTCCTGCACCAAGGCGCGGATGTCCGTTTTGGGCGCCGTTTCGCCGTCGCTGCTGATGCGCGGCCCGATGGCCCGGGCGTGCAGAAAGCCTGGACGGGGCAGCCCGATGTCGACGAAGGCGGCCTGCATCCCAGGCACGAGGCGCTGCACTGAACCCAAATAGATGTTGCCTGCGCATCGGTGCGTGCGGGCGCGGTCCACATGCAGCTCCAACAAGGCGCCTTGGCTGAGCAGAGCCACCCGCGTCTCAAACGGGTTGACGTTGATGAGCAGTTCTTCGGACGCTTCGGACATTGCTCGTCAGACAGCCCTAGTCGTGGCGAATTTCGGCCTTGGCCAAGCGGTGGCGCCAAGGAACCAATATACCCCCAATGCCCCTCTACAAGCCATAGCTGTTGGCCGCAGGTGCGGCAATTCTCATTTTGGCGTCCAACTTCACTGTTCGGCGCGTAGCACCCCGCATTTCCCGCTTGATTCGGGCCAGATCGGCCGGCGAACCCTTGCTGCGGAGGGGCTGAAAGCCATAGTGGGCATTGCCGCCGCCGGTGCTGCCCCTGGGCGAATAGACCAACGCCGCTCGCTTGGGCGGCCCGCAGGCCAACATCAACGGCTTATTCAAAGGTCACCGCCAGCCGCCGGCACAGGCGCTCCAACAAGGCGTGCGCCAACGGCCAAAGCAGTGCGCTGACCACGGCCATTGTCCATAGGCTGGGGCTTAGGGGCTGATCTTGGACGAGGGCCCGCACCAACTGCCGCACGGCCTGTGCGCCCAGAACCATCGCCGCTAGAATGCCGCATTGCTGCGCCAGGGTGAACATGCGTAGCCTTTGGCGGAAGCGGAAGGTGAGGAAAGCCGCCAGCGCGAACAGGGCGCCGTTCAAGCCGAGCAGGTCTGCGTACAGTAGATCGATGCCGAACCCCATTAGCCAAGCGCCAAAGATGCCTAGCTCGCCAGGCGCCCTTAAGGACCAGAAGAAGATGGCCAGCAGCGCCCAGTCCGCACGCAACCAAGCCAGCCAAGTGGGCCAGTTCATGGGTGGATCGACGGCGGACAACAGCAGGACGGCCGCTAAGGACAACAGTACGGCCAGGATGCCGTTCACTGGGGAATTTCCAGCGGATTGCGGCGGATGACCAGAAGGTGCCGCGCACGGCGCAGCCGGGCGCTCGGCCGGGCGCTGACCAAGGCGAACACATGGGATGGGTCGGGGCGCACGGCCAGAACCTCCCCCACCGGGTAGCCGTAGGGGAACCGACCGCCAAGCCCGGACGCGATGAGCTTGTCCCCTGCGCGGATGTCCGCCGTTAACGGCAACCCCTCCAGCTGCAGCTTGTCCAGTTGGCCGGTGCCGCTGGCCACGGCCCGTACGCCGTTGCGCAAGGTCTCCACAGGCAGGCCGTGGCGGGCATCCGTGATCAGCAGCACACGGGCGTTGATCTGGGTGACCTCCGTCACCTGGCCCACCAGCCCGTCGGCATCCAGCACGGCATGGCCAACCTGCAGGCCGTGCGCGGCGCCCTTGTCGATCACTACTTCGTGGATGCTGGAGACGGGCGTCAACCCCACCACCTCAGCCATGAGCGCGTCTTGCGGAACTTGGCTGTCGATGCGCTTCATGCTGTCGTGCAACGCTTTCATGCGGGCGTTGTCGGAACGCAGGGCCTCCATCTGCATGGCCTTTTGCGCAAGCTCCAGGTTGCGCCGCTCCAGGAACTCCAGCCGGGCAAGCAGATCCGTACGGTCGAGGACTATCAAGCGAGTGCGCTCAACCATCCAGTAGGGCCATTGGGCGACGCGGACAATGGGGTCCAGAATTGTGCCGAGGCCGTGCCGGACGGGCGCCATCAAGCTGGTGCGGGCGCCCACGGCCATGAGCGCCGTGGAGATCAGGCACAAGCCGACCAGCCACCGCGCTGCGCCTGAATCCTTGACGAATATGGTCTTGATGCCAAGGTCTCCCCAGCTTTGCCCCGGTTCAGTCGCTGGAGCCTAGGCCCAAACCCACTTTTTTCCCTATCAGATCCAGAGCTATGCCGCCCCCCCGGGCCACGCAGGTGAGCGGGTCGTCGGCGACGATCACCGGCAGTCCGGTTTTTTCCGCCAACAGCACGTCCAAATCGCGCAGCAGGGCGCCGCCGCCAGTCAGCACGAAGCCAGTCTCGGCAATGTCAGATGCGAGTTCCGGCGGACACTTCTCCAAGGCCTTCAGCACGGCTTGCACTATGATCGCCAAGGGATCCCTAAGCGCATCCAGAATGTCTTCGCTGTTCATGGTGAAGCCGCGCGGCACACCCTCCGCCAGATGGCGGCCGCGCACATCTATTTCCCGCACCTCTTTTTGCTTGTAGGCCGAGCCGATCTCCTGCTTCAGGCGCTCCGCGGTCGCTTCGCCGATGAGGGCGCCGTGTTTGCGGCGCACATAGGCGACGATGCTTTCGTCAAAGCGGTCCCCGCCCACGCGCACTGTGTCTGAGTAGACGATCCCGTTCAGGGAGATAACGGCTATCTCCGTAGTGCCGCCGCCTATATCGATGACCATGGTGCCCACCGCTTCATGCACCGGCAGCCCGGCGCCGATGGCGGCGGCCATCGGCTCCTCAATGAGGCGCACCACGCGGGCGCCGGCGGAGATGGCGCTCTCGCGAATGGCCCGCCGTTCCACCTGCGTTGACTTGCAGGGCACACAGACCAGCACCCTGGGGCTCGGGCGCATGAACGAATGTTCATGAACCTTGCCGATGAAGTACTGCAGCAGTTTCTCGGTAACGACAAAGTCCGCAATCACGCCGTCCTTCAGGGGACGGATGGTGGTGATGTTGCCCGGTGTGCGGCCCAACATGCGCTTGGCGGCCGCGCCGACAGCCACTACGGTTTTCAAGCTGCCTTGGGTTTGGATGGCCACCACGGAGGGTTCGTCCAGCACGACGCCCTGGCCGCGCACGTAGATAAGGGTGTTGGCGGTGCCGAGGTCTATGGACAGATCGCGGGAAAACAGCCCGCTGATGGCTTTAAGCATCAATTGCGCCCTACAATGAACAAGCGGCGAGCGTGCTGAATGTTTGTTAGTGGCGCTAATCTAACTCCGAACCGCACATAAAGTAAACTTAATCACATGGAAAAAGTCCAGATAAACATAGATCGCTTGGCCAAGCTCGCCGCGCTGCGCCTGAGTGACGCGGAGCGCAAGGACGCGTTGGCGGATCTGCGGCGCATCATCGCAATGATCGATTTCATGCAGGGCGTGGATACGGAAGGGGTCGCGCCCTTGGCCCATCCGCTGGACGCGGTCATGCGCCTGCGTTCGGATCAAGTCACCGAGGAGGTGGACCGCGGCGGCAACCAGGCGTGCGCGCCGAACGTGCGGGACGGCCTGTACATCGTGCCTAGGACGGTAGGCTAGGTGCAGCCGCCGCGTACCCTGCGCGGCGCCGCCGCCGAACTGGCCGCGGGCGCCTGCACCAGCACCGCGCTCACCGAAAACGCCCTGCAGCGGGCGGCCCAGCTGCAGGCATCGCTAAACTGCTTCATCACCCTGGATGCGGACAAGGCCATGGCCGCTGCCGAGCTTGCGGATGCCCGGCTGCGCAAGGGTCAAGGCGGGCCTTTGACCGGCGTGCCGCTGGCCCACAAGGACATCTTCTGCATCGCCGGCTGGCGCACCACCTGCGGGTCGCGCATGCTGGCCGACTTTGTGGCGCCCTACACGGCCACAGCCGTGCAGCGCCTGCTCGATGCCGGTTCCGTCACCCTGGGCAAATTGAACATGGATGAGTTCGCCATGGGCTCCTCCACCGAGACCAGCCACTTTGGCCCCACCGCCAACCCTTGGGATCTCGCCCGCACGCCCGGCGGCTCCTCCGGCGGCTCCGCCGCCTGCGTGGCGGCTGGCATCACCAGCGCGGCCACTGGCACCGACACCGGCGGCTCCATCCGTTTGCCAGCGGCCTTTTGCGGCGTCACCGGCGTGAAGCCCACCTACGGCCGGGTGTCCCGTTACGGCATGATCGCCTTCGCCTCCAGCTTGGACCAAGGCGGCGTATTCGCCGCGGATGCGGAGGATGCCGCGCTGCTGCTTTCCTGCATGGCCGGCTTCGATGCGCGTGATGCAACCTGCAGCGATCATCGGGATCCCTGGCTTGATGCCGTGCCGAAAAACGGCGTCGGCCCTATGCCCAAGGGCCCTTTGACCCTGGGCCTTGCGCAGGAGTTCTATGCGCACGTTCAGGAGGGCGGGGAGCGCTTGGAAGAAGCCCGCAGGGTCCTCGAGGGGCTGGGCTTCCGCTGCCTGGACGTCTCCTTGCCGCACGTGCCGGCGGCGATGGCGGCCTACTACGTCATCGCCGGCGCGGAGGCCTCCACCAATCTGTCACGCTACGATGGCGTGCGCTTCGGCCACCGGTGCGCGGACGCGGCATCCGTCCGCGAACTGTACGAACGCTCCCGCAGCGAAGGTTTCGGCGGGGAAGTCAAGCGCCGCATCCTCACCGGCACCTACGCCCTGTCCGCGGGCTACTTCGACGCCTATTACCTGAAGGCGCAGAAGGTTCGGCGGCTGGTGGCCGAAGATTTCGCCCGGGCCTTCGCCCAAGCGGATTTGCTGTTGGCGCCCACTGCGCCCGGAACGGCCTTCGCACAGGGACGCGCCGGGGACGACCCGGTGGCCATGTACCGCAAGGATGCCTGCACCATCCCGGTGAACTTGGCCGGACTGCCGGCCCTGTCGTTGCCCTGCGGCTTGGTGGACGGCCTGCCGGTGGGCGTTCAGCTGATCGGCAACCATTTTGACGAGGCGCGGCTGCTTAAGGCCGGGGCGGCCTTGCAGCGGGAAACGGATTGGCACCTGCTGCGGCCCCCCCTGGAAGGAGCGGGTTCGGCATGAACTTGGGGGCGCCGTTGCGGCGGGAGGCGTTCTGGCGTCGGCTGCCTCCGCTTGTGGATTGGCGGGCATCGGCATGAGCGCTGGGGCTGTCTGGGAAGCCGTGATCGGCTTGGAGCTGCACGTGCAGCTGGCCACCAGGAGCAAGATATTCTCCGCCGCGGCCAACCGGTTTGGCGCACCGCCCAACACGCTGGCCTGCGCGGTGGATCTGGGACTGCCAGGGACTCTGCCGGTGTTGAGCGAGGCGCCGGTGCGCATGGCCGTCAAGTTTGGCTTGGCCATCGGTGCGGAGGTCTGCCCGCACTCCAGTTTCGACCGCAAGAACTACTTCTATCCCGACCTGCCCAAGGGCTACCAGATCAGTCAGTTCGAGCAGCCGGTGGTGGGCGCCGGCGCAATCGACGTGCCCTTGGACGATGGCGGCGAAATCCGTGTGCGCATCCTGCGCGCCCATCTGGAGGAGGACGCCGGCAAATCCATCCACGACGCCTATGAAGGGGAGACGGCGATAGACCTCAACCGCGCCGGCACCCCCCTGCTGGAGGTGGTGTCAGCGCCGGATCTGCGCACGCCGGAACAGGCTTCCGCCTACTTCCGCCAGATGCACTGCCTAGTGCGTACGCTTGGCATCTGTGATGGCGACCTGTCCCAGGGCTCCATGCGCTGCGATCTGAACGTGTCCGTGCGTCCCCGTGGGGATGCCCGGCTCGGCGTGCGCACGGAGGTCAAGAACATCAACTCCTTCCGCTTCGTGGAGAAGGCGGCGCGCTACGAAATAGCCCGCCACATCGACCTGCTGGAGGCTGGCCGCCCGGTGGCGCGGGAAACCCGCCAGTATGACCCCGGCAAAGATGAAACCCGCCCCATGCGCGGCAAGGAGCAGTCTGATGACTACCGCTATTTCCCGGATCCGGACCTGCTGCCCTTGGTCATCGATGCGGCCTTCATCGCTGCCGTGCGCGCTGAATTGCCGGAATTGCCCTGGCAGCGTCGGCAACGCTTCGCGACGGTTTTGGGCCTATCCGCCTATGATGCGGATAGGCTGACCAGGGATCCGCAGATGGCGGACTATTTCGAGACCGTGGCGGGCGTCTGCAAGGACGCCAAGCTCGCCGCCAACTGGGTGCTCGGAGAGCTGTCCGCCTATCTGAACCGGGAAGCGCTCAACTTCACCGACTCGCGGGTGCCGCCCCAGGCGTTGGGCGTTCTCGTTGCCCGCATCAAGGACCAAACCCTTTCCAGCAAGACCGCGAAAACCCTGTTTGAAGCCCTTTGGGCGGGGGAGGGCCGTGCGTCGGGGCCCGGCCAAGTAGATGCCGTCATTGCCGCCCGAGGTTTGCGTCAGCTGCAAAATTCCGACGAAATTGCAGCCATAATCGGGGATATTGTAGCTAAATTTCCGAAACAAGCTGAGCAGTTTCGGGCCGGAAAGCACCGGCTTTTAGGGTTTTTTATGGGCCAGGCCATGCAGGCCACCGGCGGCAAAGCCGACCCGCAGCAGGTGAACGCGTTGCTGCGCAAGGCATTGCAATAGGCGCCCGCCATTCCCCAGCGCCCGCCCAAGGGACGGAATGGCAAAGCTGCGGAAGCCGCCGCAAATAGGACACTTCGACTTTGCCTTGGGGGCTGTCTGCGGGGTTGCAAAGCGCATTTGTGTTTGATTATGCTTCGCCCTCGCCATGAGAAAACCACAGTTGCGGAGGATAGATGAGCCAGGCATTGCCGGCGGTGGACTTCCTGAAGTTGCCGGAAGGGGAGGCCCCTTACCTTGAGGGCCACAAGTGCGAAAATTGCGGCGCCACCTTCTTGGGCGCGCGCGACGTCTGCTCCAAGTGCGGCGCACGGGATCAGATGCGCGCGGTGCGCCTGCCGAACACCGGCAGCCTGTATTCCTACTGCATCGTGCACAGGTCCTTTCCGGGCATCGAGGTGCCCTACATCAGCGCCATTGTGGATTTGGACGACGGCACGGCCATCAAGGGCAACCTCATCAACGTCCCGCCGGACCCGGACAAGATCGAATTCGGGATGCCCGTGGAGGTGGTTTATGGCGATGCCCTGGGCCGCAAGGACAGGGAGGGCAACTCCTACATCGCCTACTTTTTCCAACCTAGATCCGAATAGCCTCAAGCCTCATACAGGCGAATGAACTGAAACCCAATGCAAGGAGATTTCCTATGACAGACGCATATGTTGTTGGCGTGGACATGATCAAGTTCGGGCGCTTCCCAGAGAAGACGGTCCCGCAAATCGGCGCTGAGTCGGCGTTGCTGGCCCTCGATGACTGCGGGCTGGCCATCCAGGACATGGAGGCGCTGTACTGTGGAAATCTCGGCCAGGCCAGCGGCATGGTGGGGCAGCGCATCCTGCAGCAAATCGGGCAGACCGGCATGCCCGTAATCAACGTATCCAATGCCTGCGCCACCGGCGCCACCGCGTTTCGCGAGGCTTGGGCTTCGGTGAAGGCCGGCTTGTACGACATAGTCTTGGCTGTAGGCGTGGAGCAGATGGGCAAGGGCCTGCTGGGTGGCGGCGCTCCGTCCAAGGGCATTCCCAAGGAAGGGCTGTTCGGCTCCGGCACCATGCCCGCCGTGTTTGCCGAAGCCGGCATGGAGCACGCCCGCAAATATGGCACCACCTTTGAGCAATTCGCCAAAGTCTCCGTGAAGAACCACCACCATTCCACCCTGAACCCCAAAGCCATGTACCAGATCGAGACGCCTCTGGACACGGTCATGAACGCAGAGATGATCTCCTACCCCAACACCAAGTTGATGTGTTCCGTGAACGTGGATGGCTCCGCCGCCGCGGTCATCGCCTCAGAGCGCAAGGCTAGGGAGCTTGGCCTGATGGGCCGGGCGGTGAAGGTGCGCGCCTCCGTCCTCACCTCCGATCGCTGGCAGGAGCGCGATCTGGTGATGCCGGACGTGAACACCTGCACCCGGGAAGCCTCCGCCAAGGCTTATGAAATGGCCGGCTTAGGCCCACAGGACATCGATTTGGTCGAGCTGCATGATTGTTTCGCCACCGCTGAAATCCTGCACTATGAAAACCTGGGCCTGTGCGGGGACGGCGAGGCTGGGCGCATGATCGATGACGGCGAAGTGGCCTTGGGCGGCCGCATTCCGGTGAACGTCTCCGGCGGCCTGCTTTCCAAGGGGCACCCCTTAGGCGCCACCGGCATCGCCAATATCTACGAGGTGTCCACGCATCTGCGCGGCGAAGCCGGCCAGCGCCAGGTGCAGGGCGCCCGCATCGGCATGACCCATGTGATTGGCCTAGGCAGCGCCTGCGGGATACACATCCTGGAGAAGGCCGCCTGATTCACGCCCGGCCAGTGCGCCGTCGCGCTTGCAAAGCCTGGCGCCGCCAAGCCCCTTGATGCGACGGCGAATGTCCCCTATCACCCGGGATCGGCCGCCAGTCCCGGCGGTTGCCGCCGGCGCCAACTGCGCTGGCGGCGCCCGTGACCATCAGGCTCTTGGCGCAGTCTGCGGGTTAGGGTCCTTCTTGGGGCCTGTTGGCAGGCTCTAATTTGCCGGAAGGCACAGCACATGCGCATTGGCGTCGTTAGCGACACCCACAACAATCTGTCCAACGTCGCCCGCATCGTTGAGCTGTTCAACGATGCGGGCGTTGAGCGCGTGATTCACACCGGGGACATCACCCAGGCCAAAACCCTGGACATGTTCGCCAATCTACGCGCACCCCTGCACGGGGTGTTCGGCAACAATGATCAGGAGCGCCACAGCCTTGAACAGGCCGCCGCCGGCCACGGCTTCGCGTTTGCCGACCCGCCCTTGGAGCTTGCCTGGCATGGCCGTCGCATCTTGGTGGTGCACGACCCCCTTGAGTTCACTGGCGTGCTGAAGGCCGGCCACGAGTTGGCGCTGCATGGCCACACCCACTTGTACCGGCTGGAGCGCAGTTGCAGTCAGACCATTTTCAACCCAGGCGAGTGCGCAGGCCACATGCGCGGCCTTAACGCCGTAGGAGTGGTGGACTTGGCGGACTTGGCGACCGAACTGCTGAAGTTCTGATTCAACCGGCCGCGCCGGCGCCAAGGGCGGCGGCTCAGTTGAATTTCGAGCATTTGTTTCCGTTGGCGGAAAACTTCATTTGACACAACCCCAGCCCCCTATATGCTATGGGCTTTTGCCGGCTTCGCCGGAGGCGCTACCACAACACTTGAGCGAAGACCTATCCCAGACGGCGGCGGCTTGGGAGCGGCAGGCAAGCCTCACCGCCAACCTCAGCCTGGAGCCTGAGGACGCAGATCGCCTAGCTGCCCTGTGCGGCCCCTTGGACCGCAATCTGAAGCATTTGGAGAAGCGCCTAGGCGTACATATTCGCAGCCGCGGCGGCCACTTCCAGATCAGCGGCCAGAAGCGGCTGGTGCATATGGCCAGCGCGGTGCTGGCGCAACTCTATCGAGAGACCGCCGGACGCAGGACGGTGGAGCCGGAACTGGTGCATCTGCACCTGCAGGAGTCCGGCGTTGAGGCGTTGCTGGCGGACGATGGGCAGGCCGCTTCCGCCGACCTCATCCAGGCGCGCCGCAAGACGGTGAAGCCGCGGGGCGGCAACCAAGCGGGCTACGTGCGCGCCCTGCGCCGCCAGGACGTCAACTTCGGTGTCGGCCCAGCCGGTACGGGCAAGACCTACTTGGCTGTGGCCTGTGCTGTTGAGGCCTTGGAAAGCAACCGTGTCGCGCGCCTGCTGCTGGTGCGCCCCGCCGTGGAGGCGGGGGAGAAGCTGGGCTTCCTGCCTGGCAGCCTGGCGGAGAAGATAGACCCCTATCTGCGCCCCCTGTATGACGCCCTGTTTGAATTGATGGGCGTGGAGCGGGTCAACAAGGCCATAGAGCGCAACACCATCGAAGTGGCGCCCTTGGCCTACATGCGCGGGCGCACCCTGAACAATGCCTTCATCATTTTGGATGAGGCCCAGAACACCACCCCGGCGCAGATGAAGATGTTCCTGACGCGCATCGGTTTTGGCTCAACCGCAGCGATCACCGGAGACCTCACGCAGAATGACCTGCCCAGCGGGCAGCAATCCGGTCTTGTTCATGCCTGCGAGGTGCTGCGCAAGGTTCCGGGCGTCACTTTCACCCACTTCAGCGCCCAGGATGTGGTCCGCCATCCGCTGGTCAGGAAGATTGTGGATGCTTACGCCGCGGCGCCCGGCGGGCGGTGGCAGGAAGGCCGCCATGCAGGTTGAAGTGCAGTTGGCCGTATCCGTGCCGCACCTGCCGTCGGCCGGGGATTTTCGCCGTTGGGCGGAGTGCGCCCTGCAGGGTGAGGATGGGGAGCTTTGCGTGCGCGTGGTGGACAGGGAGGAGGCCAAGGCCCTGAGCGCCCGCTACCGGGGCGTTGCCGCGCCCACCAATGTTCTGAGTTTCCCCTTCGATGATGGCGGCCTGCCGCACATGCCCAGGCTGCTGGGGGATTTGGCGGTCTGCGCTCCCTTGGTGGCGGAGGAGGCCAAAACCCAAGCCAAGGCATTGGCGGATCATTTCGCGCATTTGGTGGTGCATGGGGTGCTGCACTTGCGCGGCTACGACCATAAGGAGGATTTCCAGGCCCGGCGGATGGAGCGGCTGGAGAAGGCCATTCTTGGCGGATTGGGAATCGCCGACCCCTACCAGCCCTTGCCGGCCAGCGAGCCGAATGGTGGCGGGCGTTCCCGCTTGGGCGGAAACAGGCATGCGGCGTCGCGCCCTGAGGTTCTTGTGCGGACCTGTGGGGTTCAGCCGTGAGGGCCTCCACCTCGCCCGCCGGGGAACCGCGCTTGACCCTGCGCGAGCGGCTGGTGGATCTGTTCGCCGGCGTGCCTGAGGATCGCAAGGAACTGAGAGGCATTCTGCGCGCCGCCGCGCAACGCAGCCTAATGACGGAGCAGGCCCTGAACATCAGCCTGGGCGCCCTGCAACTCACCGAAATGCGAGCCAGGGACATCATGATTCCGCGCTCGCAACTTGTGTGTCTGGCGGCTGGCGATCCCTTGGACGCCCTGCTGCAGGTGATCATCGATTCCGGCCACTCCCGCTTCCCGGTCGTCGGCGATGGTCTGGATGATGTCAAAGGCATTCTGCATGCCAAAGACCTGCTGCCCCTGCTCCATCAAGCCTGCGGCAAGACTGGTCGGCGCGCAGCGTTCAATCTGAAGGACTGCATCCGTACGCATCAGGTCGTGCCGGGGAGCAAGCCCCTCGATAAATTGCTGGGGGAGTTTCGCGATCACCGCAACCACATGGCCGTGGTGGTGGATGAGTACGGCCATGTCCGCGGTGCAGTCACCATAGAGGATGTGCTGGAGGAGATCGTTGGCGAAATCGCCGATGAACATGATATTGACGATGACAGCCTCATCAGCAGGCTCGACGATGGCGCCTGCAACGTCAAGGCCACCACCCCGGTTGAGGACTTCAACGCCTACTTCGGCACAAGGCTTAAGGAGGATGATTTTGACACCATCGGCGGCATCGTGCTGAATGCCTTTGGCCACATGCCGGAACGCGGGGAGAAGGTGGTCATTGCAGGCTTGCGCTTCGAGGTGCTGTCCGCCGAGTCCCGGCGCCTGCGTCTGCTGTGCGTATCGGCCCCACAACCTAGTGCTTCGCCCCCCCACTAGGGAACCTCTGAACAAGTCGCGTTCGCCCAGCGCCCCGCTCTCAGCAGCC